>NZ_JBASOH010000009.1:0-16875 GCF_049658005.1 Azovibrio sp.
TCCGGCGACCCGGCGCAGCACTACCTGGGCTGGTATTTCTTCCGGAATGAAGCCTGGCAATGGCCCTTGGGGCATATCGCCGGCTTTGGCCTGCCCGAGGGCAGTTCCATCGCCCTGACCGACGCCATCCCCCTCCTGGCGCTACTATTCAAGCCGTTCTCGCCCTGGCTGCCGGAAAACTTCCAGTATTTCGGCCTCTGGATGCTGGCCTGCTTCATCCTGAATGGTATTTTCGGCCTGCAACTCCTCGCCCGCCTCACCGCAGACCGCCTCTTGCGCCTTTTCGGAGCCGCCTTCTTCATCCTCAGCCCGCCGCTCCTCTTTCGTGGTCATGGCCACGAATCCCTGATGGCGCAATGGCTGATCCTGGCCGGCCTCAAAACCTGCCTCGACGGCTGGCGCTGGCAATCGTGGGGAGTATGGGGAAGCCTCGCCGCGCTCATCCACCCCTATCTTCTCCTCATGGTGCTTGGCCTGATGTCGGCCTCGGCGCTGCAAGCGGGCTGGGTGCTGCGCAGCCATGCCCGCTTGCAGCTCCTGCGCGAAGGCGGCGCCCTCGTCGCCCTCCTCCTTCTCCTTCTCTGGCAGGCGGGCTATTTGGGCGGCGCGAGCGGCGGCATGGCCGGCTCAGGCTACGGCTACTACTCGATGAATGCCCTCACCTGGTTCGATCCCATCTGGGGCGCCTCCCGCTTTCTCAAGCCGCATGATTTTCACCCCGACTTCCTGCCCTACGGACAATACGAAGGGCTCGCCTACCTCGGCGCCGGCATGCTCATCCTCGCCGCCATGGCCCTGGCGGTCTGCCTCGTCATCCCCGATCTCCCCCTCAAACCCCTGCTGCGCCGGCACTGGCCCCTCCTCGGGGTAACGCTCCTCTTCTGGCTGCTCGCCCTCTCCAACAAGATCATGGTGGGCAAATACCACCTCGTCACCCTTCCCCTGCCTGCAACCCTCCATCAGGCCCTGGCCATATTCCGGGCGAGCGGCCGGCTGGGCTGGCCGCTCTTTTACCTCCTCTATCTTGGCGTGCTCGCCTGCCTCATCCGCTACCTGCCGGCGCCCCGTGCCCGCTGGCTGCTCGCCGCCGCCCTCCTCCTCCAAGTCGCCGACCAGACCCAAAAATACCAGGAACTGCGCGGCCTCATGGAACACCGCCGGCAGTGGACCACCCCGCTCGTCTCGCCCCAGTGGGAGACGCTCGCCGCCGGAGCAAAGCGGCTGATCCTGATCCCGCCGCACCCCCCCATGGAAGACCTCTACATCCCCTTTGCGCACCTTGCCGCCCGGCATCGGCTCGCCACCAATGCCGCCCATCTCGCCCGCGTCTCGGCGCAAGCGGCCGAAGCCCATGGCCAGCAACAGGCCGCCCGCCTCGCCCAAGGAAGGCGCGAACCGGACACCCTCTACGTCTTCCCCAGCGCCGCCGGGCTCTCCATCCTGCCGCCGCAATGGCAGGCCGAGCTCCTCCACCTCGATGGCTACGCCGTCTTGCCGGCCCTGCCGCGCCCCTGACCCGCCATGCTCGGCACCCTGCGTCTTTGCCTTGCCCTGGCGGTTGCCGCAAGCCACCTCGGCTACCGCATCGCCGGCATCAATCCCGGCGTCAGCGCCGTAGTCGGCTTCTACCTCATCTCCGGCTACGTCATGGCCGGCCTCCTTGCCCGCCACTACCCCCGCCCCCGCGATGCCGGCGCCTTCTACCTCGACCGCGCCGCCCGCCTCATGCCGCAATACCTCTTTTACGCCCTGCTCGTCCTCCTCTGGTACCGCCTCACCCCGAGCCTCCCCGACAACCCCAGCCTGGCCTACCACCTCCAGGGCTTTCGTGATCTCCGTGATCCTCATGCCCCGCCCGGCCTGCTCCAATATCTTCAATACCTCGACAACCTCCTCCTCATCCCGCTCAACTACTACATGTGGAACGGGAGCGACCGCTTCACCCTCATCCCCCCCGCCTGGTCCCTCGGCGCCGAAATCCAGTTCTACCTCCTCGCCCCCTTCGTGCTGGGCTGGCCAAGGCGCATCCTCGGCCTTTTCCTCCCCGCCCTCCTCACCCTTGGCCTGGCCCTGCTCGGCCAGATCCAGAGCGACTGGTTCGGCTACCGCCTCCACCCCGGCATCCTCGTCTACTTCTTTCTGGGCGCCCTGCTCCAGCACCTGCACCGCCGCGCCCGGCCCAAAGCCGCCTGGGGGCTCGTCGGCCTCACCCTCCTTGCCGCCCTCCTCGCCACCCTCCTCGCCGCGCGCAGCGGCAGCCTCGTGCAACCCTACAACCGGGAAATCCTCCTGGGCCTTGGCCTCACCCTGCCCCTCCTGCAAGGCCTCGCCCAACGCCCCCGCCACCCCTGGGACGAACTCGCCGGCAACCTCTCCTACGGCGTCTTTCTCAACCACTTCCTCCTCTACTGGGCCCTCTTTCCCGCAGGCGTCCCCCTCACCCAGCTCCCCGCCTTCTTCGCCCTCAGCCTCCTCCTCGCCTGGGCCAGCCAGCGCTACATCGAACGCCCCTGCCTCGCCCTACGCCACCGCCTCCGCGCCCGGCGCGCCCCCTGAACCGCAGCGCCGCCCTCACGCCACCCTCATCCCCCTTCCTGATTGATCGATTTTGCATTACCCTCCCGCGCCAGCCACCGCCTTTTCCTGCCCTTCAAATTCCATACCCAGCCCGCGAGGAGTCCCATGGCAACCGTCAAGCAGGCCACTTCAATCGATTATTCCGGCGACTGGCGGGTCGACAGCCTCTTGTCCGAAACCCTCATCGACTGGAATTACCTTACCCCGGCGCGCGACTGCCTCTACTTCACCTTTGATCTGGGCAGTGAAATCGTCGAAGCAGCCGGCTCATCCCAGCTCAGTCCCTTCACCGGCCCTCAGAAAAATGCCGCTTACCAGATACTGACCCATGCCGCGGAACTCACCGGAATCCGCTTCATTGAAATCACCGATCCTGCGGTAGCAGACCTGCACTTTGGCACGGGCAACCTGCTGGGGGCCGATCTTGCCGGCTTGTGCCGGACCTCCTACGCCTACACCTACACCGCGAACGACATCCTGACCGGATTCAGCGGCGACGCCTTCGTCTTCCTGGATAACCAGGAATTTTCCCGTCAAACCGCCAATCCCACCCCCGGCTCCCCGGGTTATGAATGCCTTCTGCATGAAATCGGCCACGCCCTCGGCCTCGGGCATCCCTTCGAAGGCGCGTATCGCCTTCCGGCGCAATACGACAACACCGCCAACACCGTCATGTCATATACAGATCGAGGCGGCCATTACGACCAGTTCCGTCCCTTCGACCGGCTCGCGCTCGACTGGATTTACGGCCGGGACGGCTTGGGCGGCAGCTATGGCTTCAACTCCTGGAATGGGCCCACCCTCACCCCGCCGGAAGGCTACCTCGAACATCGCTTCACCGCGGCCAACGATGAAATCCTCGATGGCCTCGGGCCGGAATGGCTCAATGGCCTGGGCGGGCGCGACACCCTCATCTGCCCGGGCGAGCTGGCCCGATACCGCATCAGTCACCAAGGCGACGCGTACTACTTTGTTGAAGACCTGCAAGGCTGGGCCGGCAAGGACCTCATCGACGGCATCGAAAAAATTTCCTTTTCCGACTACGACATCAACCTCACGGTCCAATCGGCGGCCAGGAACATGGCCCCGGCGGACTTGATGCTGCTCGAAGAACTCTACCTTGCATTTTTCAACCGCACGCCCGATGCCAGCGGTCTGGAATACTGGATCGGCCGCCAGCAATCGGGCACCAGCCTCGATGCCATCGCCGACAGCTTCTACGCCGCCGGGGTCGAAGCGGGGGACCTCACCGGCTACCATGCCGGCATGACGCCCGCCGACTTCATCAACAAGATCTACCAGAACGTCCTGGGGCGAAGCGAAGGCGCGGACCCGCAAGGGCTGGCCTACTGGAGTGCCGCCCTGGCAGAAGGCAAAGCCAGCCGCGGAGCGCTGGTCAAAGACATTCTCCAGTCCGCCCACACCTTCAAGGCAGACCCGGACTGGGGCTGGGTTGCGGACCTGCTCGACAACAAGGCCCAGCTTGCCAACCTCCTTGCAGTCGAAATGGGGCTTGACTACCCCAGCCCTGAAGAAGCCATCCGCCAGGGCATGGCAATTGCCGCGGCCGTCAGCCCGGACAGCATCGCACCGGCCCTGGCCCTCATCGGCATAGCCCCGGAAACCCTGGCACTCTGACCCCGCTCTGCCCCCCCATGCCGCCGACCGCGCCGCACCTGCGCCGTCGGCCGGCCGGCCGCGAGCCTGCGTCGTGCGACCTGCCTGCGCCCCGCAAACCGGGCTTGGAAAAACAATGCAGTCATGACAAGATGCCATTTTTCAACAGGAGTTTGTCATGCTATCCGATCTCGACATCATCAAGGTTTACTACACCATGTTCGGTCGCGCCCCCGACCTCGAAGGCTTCAACTACTGGAAGCAGGAAGCCGGCAGCCGCAGTTGGGATATGGCCGACCTCGTCAATCGCTTCCTGGAATTGCCCGTGGTACACCAAGCCGGATATGAACCGCAACAGTCCGCCGGCGACTATATCGCCAACCTCTATGCCACCTTGTTTGGCAAGACCCCGGACGATGGGGGTTACTGGGAAGGGCGGCTGGCCCAAGGCCTGTCCCGCGGCGACTTGCTCGATCAGATGGTACAGGCCGCCCAGGGGACCCCGGAAGGCACGTCCGGCAAGGACACCCTCCTGAACAAACTCAGCTTCAGCCAGTATATGGTCGATTTTCAAGCCGCCAACGGCATCAGTCTCGACGCCGGAAATCTCGCGGACTGGACGGCCCGCGTCGGCCCGGAAGATCATTCCGTCGTGCAAGCCGTGGAGAGCCAGAAGACAGAGCTGGAAAACCTGCTGGGACGGCCCATGCAATACCAGTTCGCGCCCACCGTGCAAAACCCGGGCCAGGACCCCTTGTATGACAGCCTGCAGACCCGCATCACGGCGCTGGTCGATAGCCTCGATCAAACATTCTTCCCCGGAGGCACCACCCCGGATGGCGAACAAGCCGCCTTTGCCGGGCTGTTGCCGGCCTTGCAGCAGCAAGGCACGCTCGAATTTTCTGAAAGCATCTGGGCCAGCATGCGCGACGCCGGCGCCGATCTGGACCGGGATGGCCAGGTCGAATTCGGCGGCGAGAGCCTCTATCAAAACTCCCTCACCCTGACCGGGCTGGATTACCTGCTGCAAGCCGCAAGCCGCATGACAGAAGCCGACATCAGCCCTCTCGAAGCGATCTACGAGCAGTTCGGCGACGCCCTCGCCAATCCTGCCGAAATCTACCGCGCCGCCGGGCAGGTCGCGGATTTCTTCAATGAAATCAGCACCCGCTTCGAGCAACAAGTCCCCATCACCCCGGACATCCAAAACAGCATGGCCGAGTCCTACCTGGAGATCATTGGCACGGTAAAGCAGATGATCGACACCCAGGGGGCAAACATCATCATGCTCTAAGCCCGCCTTCTTTCACCGGCTTGCCGGCAAGAAGTTCTCATGACACGGGCCGCCGGTCTCTGCCGCACCTACCAGGCTGAGACCGGCGGCCCCCTGCGGCAGTCACCATCCCATCAGCAAGGAGGCATCATGGCCCAGATCACCGGCACAGCACTACTCGACCAACTCACGGCAGACCTTGGCGTCACCACCCTGTCTACACTTGTCAAGCAGGTTCTTGCCGTGCGCCTGGATCAAATGCAGGCCGCCAATGTTTATTCCGACACCCAGATTGCCGTTGTCCTGGGTGCCACCCCCCTGATACGTCAGGCCACCCCGGAAGGGCAAGTCCCCCTCACCTACCTGACCAGCGCCGTTGCCACCGCCAAACAGGAAATCAGCCAGGACCCAGGAAGCAATCCCCTGTCCGGGCTCGCCGAAGCACAAAGCAACAGCATCCCCGGCTACAGCGCCACCGCCAGCTTCAGCACCCCTTATGTCAACACCCTGGACTCTGGCGCCGCCTGGGCGCAGGCCATCGTCTCCTACAGCTTCAACACCAGCATTCCTGCCGAATACTGGAGCGATCCTGCCCTCACCGATGGCTGGCGCAGCCTCGACAGTAGCGAAAAATACATCGTGCGCAGCATCATGGCCAGCATCGACCCCCTTATCGGCCTCGACTTCCAGGAAGTCCCCGGCAACGGCGACATCCGCTTCAACGTCGTCGACATGGACCCGGATGTCGCCGCTTTTGCCCTATATCCCGGCAACGCCCCCGAAGCCGGCGACGTCTTCCTGGGCTTCAACGACCCCACGACCGCCTATGGCCCCGGCGACTACGGCTACAGCACCATCGTGCACGAACTCGGTCACGCCCTGGGCCTCAAGCACCCCTTTGAAGACGGCGCCACCCTGCCAGCGAGCCTGGACAACACCGCCTTCAGCCTCATGTCCTACACCGACTACAGGACGAGTGAGTTTCATGCGACGTGGAACGCCATGTCCAATCGGGTTTCCTATCTTGTCGAGAGCACCGCCAACGCCACCAACTTCTCCCTCCTTGACGTCCAGACCCTGCACGCCATCTACGGCCCCGAGAGCAGCGCCCACACCGGCAACGACACCTACACCATGGCCGAGGGTGGATACCTCACCCTCTGGGACGCCGGCGGCGTGGACACCCTCGACTTCAGCAATGCCCAAGGCGACTGCCGCATCGAGCTCGAAAGCGGCAACCTCTCCACCGTCAATCAGCAGCCCGTGGAAGACATCATCGCAAAAGTCATGGCCGATCTAGTCTCCCAAGGCGCCTCCGATGCCGGTTTCCGCAACTGGATCAGCCAGGAGGTCACGGCAAACTACAGCGACCTCTACAACGGCGAAAACAGCCTCGGCATTACCCAGGGCGCCATCATCGAAAATGTTTTCACCGGCAGCGGCAGCGACACCCTCTGGGACAACTCCGTCGACAACCTCATCCGCGCCGGCGCGGGAGACGACATCATCTATCTGGGCGCCGGCGGCTTTGATCACATAGACGGAGGCACGGGCTACGACAAGATCATCTTCGGATTCCAGAGCACCGATACCCAACGGCAAACCCAGGCCGATGGCAGCGTGCTACTCGTCGGCAGCCATCTTGCCGTGCAAATGGACGGGATAGAAGCCCTGCAATTCACCGATGGCCTCATCACGCTGGCTTGATCGCCAGAAGGAAGGCAGCACCGCCGGCGCACCGGGCAGAACTCAATCCAGCTCAATCCAGCTCAGTGCAGATAAGCCGGCCGGGTACCGGCACTACCGCCCGGCTCCTCCCGCAACCACGCCGGCCACAGCTCCAGCGGCCATTCCGCCCGCACATACTGGCGCCACACCACCTGCAACCACTGACGCAAATTGGCCGCCGACATTGGCAGCACCGCCTCCAGGCCCTGCGCCTCATCCATGAAAGTCAAGGACAAAGCCGCCGCGGACGACGCCACACTCACCGTCGTCACCAGCCCGACCGCATCGGCCGCATCCGCCGGCACCGGCGGCCCGGCCTGCAAGGCCGCCAGAGCCGCAGACTGAGCCCACTGCTGCTGAAACTCCCACAGTGCCGGCGCAGCCCCCATCGCGCCGGCCGCACCATCAGCCGCCGGTCCCGTCCCTTCCAGCCAGGCAAACAAGGCCGGCAACAAGCGCTCCAGCAAACGGCGCGTCAGCCACAGCACGACCCGCCCCTCCGCGCTGACCCCGGCCAGGCGGAGGCGATCCTCAGCCGCAACAAACTCCGTCGTTACCCGCTCGAGCACCCGGCGCACCTAGCGCACCCCTCCCAGCTTGATCGCCCCATCGTGATTCAGAAAACTCAGATCCAGCTCCTGCGCATCCGGAGTCAACGGCAGCGGTGCCGCCTGTTCCGCCCGCGCAAGCGCCTCCGCCAACTGCGCCAGGCGGCCCAGATGCTGCATCGACAGCAACTGGCAATACATCAAAGGGAAGGCCCCCGCATCGCGCAAAGCCCCCAGCGCCTCCAGCGGCAAAGTCCGCAGCGCCGCCTCATCCACCCGGAACAAACCCTCCAGAGCGGCCTCCTTGCCATCCGGCCCCTGCACCTGCACCGGCCAGGGCTGGATCAAGCCATGCTGCCGCAACAACGCCGACAACGACACCGCCTGCTTGCGGCCCTGCTCCATCTGGCTCAGAAAAACCAGCAACTCCTGGATCACCGCAGCCGGCTTGCCCTCCGCCTCAAAAAACGGCTCCCCGGGCTGATCAGCCTCGGTCAGCAAACCGCTCTCCCGATCAAAACCCAGCAACTGCTGGCCATTTTGATCCTGCAGCAAGCGAAAAGGATAGGCGCGCAAGGCCGCCGGCACATACTCACCCAGCCAACGGCCATCCGGCGCCACGAACAAATTCTGGCCGGACTTCAAGCCCAGCACCGCCACCGGCACAAAAGCCTCCCCCTGCGGCGCAAAAGCCAACGGCAAGCAAGTCACCGCCTTGAACATCTCGGGCAAGGACAAACCCACCAGCACCTCCTGGCGGCCGTGAGCCAAGGTCGCCGGGCGACGCCAGCGCTTGTTGCCGAACTCGGCAAAACTGACCGGAATCAAGTCCGCCATGATCAAACGTCCGACCCGGCCGGCTTGCGGGCCGACTTCTTCTTCCCGGACGCCTCGGCGGGCAGAACCTCTTTCTTATCCTCTTTCTTATCCTCTTTCTTATCCTCCGCCGCCTCCGCCTCCTTCAGCGAATCCCGCAGCAGCGCCACATACACGCTCCGGGCCGTGCGCGCGAACGCCAGCTGCTGCTGTAAACGGGCAATCTCCCCATCCACCGCCTGAATATTCATCAACTGCGTCCGGGAAGCCTCAGACAGATCCGCCAGCACATAATCCACCCCATCGATCTTCACTTGTCTCGAAGAAGCCGCCATGAAACACCTCGCAAAAAGAAAACACACCAAGAAAACACCAAGACAGACCGCCGCCGACCCAGGGAGCCAGGCCGACGCCAAAAAGCGCCTATTCTAACAACAACCCCGCTCCCCGGCGGCGGCGCGACTGTCGCAAGCGCGCAACACCTGCCCGTCCCGGGCCCGGGCCCAGGTCCGCAAAATTGAAGCGCTCGCCCACATGGCGCATAATCGGACCCCGTTTCCGGTCGGGCGGCCGGCCGCTTGCTATAGTCCGGAAATGCAAAAACCGCAATCACAGGCAACACCGGGAGTCACCGCCATGGCCATATTCCTTTGTTCTGCCCGCCGCAAGCTGCGGCTGATGGCTTTGTTCTGTGCGTTTTTCCCCGCCGGGGTCATGGCCGCCGAGCCTCGGGACGAGGCCGGTGTCATTGGCGAAGTCGTCTTCGTGGCAGGCGGTGCCAGCCTGGAGCGCCAAGGCCACAAGCAGGAACTCGCCAAGGGCGCGCAGGTACGCGAAGGCGACCGCCTCAGCACCGCCGCCAATGGCCACCTCCACCTGCGCATGACCGACCACGGCTTCATCGCCGTGCGCCCCGGCTCCAGCCTCGAACTCCGGCAATACCGCTACGACCCCGAAGCCCCCGGCCAGAACCGCATCCTCCTGCATCTCCAGAACGGCACCGCCCGCACCATCTCGGGCAAAGCCGGCGAAAGCAACCGCGAGCATTACCGCTTCACCACCCCGGTTGCCGCCATCGGGCTGCGCGGCACCGACTACATCGTGCAGACGGAAGCAGAATTCACCCGGGTCAGCGTCCTCAAGGGCGGCATCACCCTCAATCCCCTCGGCCCAGGCTGCCAGGCCGACCTGCAAAGCACCTGCGCCACCCCCTACCGGCGCGAGCTGCTGGCCGGAAGCCCCCAGGCCTACCTCGAAATCCGTATAAAGGGCGACACCCCGCAGATCCAGCTGCACGAAAATGGCAAGGCCGCCCCCAGCCTCCAGCCCGTCCCTGGTGAGCCCCAGGCCAGGGCCGAAAAAGAAGTGTTACACGCCCTGCAAACCAAGCCGTCCGAAATCCCGCCCCCTTCATCCCCCTCATCTCCTTCATCTCCTTCATCCACCTTGCCCCCTTCATCCGCCATGCCCCCTGCCGTACCCGAACCCCGCCGCATCGTCTGGGGCCGCTGGCAGCAGGTCGCCACCCCCACCCCCACCCTGGCCAGCCAGCTTGGCCCGGAGCGCGAAATCACCTACAGCAACGAACTCTTTGGCCTTTTGCGCCCCGTCGAACGCCTGGTCCTGCCCCAGGGCAGCCTCGCCATGCGCTATGACGCTGGCGAAGCCTGGCTCAAGACAGCCCAGGGCGCGCTCATTCCCGTCCCCCTTGGCCAGGGCGCCCTCACGCTCGATTTCGACCGCCGCCAGTTCCAGACCCGCCTCCTCGCCGCCACCCCCGGTGCCGACCTGTCCCTCGCCGCCCAGGGCAAGATCACCTTCCAGGGCAACCTGATCAGCGACCCGGCCCACTCCAGCATGCGCGTCACCGGCATCGTCGCCTCCCAGGCCGAAGAAGCCGGCTACCTCTTTGACGCCCACCCCGCCGCCGGCGCCCTCTACGGAGCCACGCGCTGGAAGCGCTGACCCCGGGCCGGCCACCGCGGCCGGCCGCCTGCCGCCTTCCCTCCCATCCTTTGCACCGCCTGACTTTCCTGGCGCTCTGCCTCCTGCTGCTTGTGGCGGCCCCCGCCCGCGCCGCCGAGCCGCCCCCCGCGCCGCCCGAACAACGCTACCAGCAGGCCCTCCGCCTGCTCGAACAAGGCCAGCCCCAAGCCGCCCGCCAGCTCCTGGAAGACATCGTTACCGAACAACCCGGCTTTGCCGGCGCCTGGATCGACCTGGCCCTGGCCACCTACCAAAGTGGCGACCCAGCCGCAGCCCTCGAACACCTCGCCTACCTGCGCCAGCAATTTCCCCTCTCCCTCGCCCTGCTCCAGCAGATCGAATACTGGGAAAGAGCCTGGCAGCAAGCGCCCCTGCCGCTGTCCCCAACCCTATCCCCTCCGCCCTCCCAAGCCTGGCAAGGCAAGCTCAACCTCGACTATGGCTACAGCAACAACGTCAATGGCGGCCTCACCCAGGAGCAGATCACCCTCACCCTGCCCGGCGGCCAGCGCCTTGCCCTGCCGCTTGCCCCCGAACAGCGGCCCCGTGGCGATCGCTTCACCCAGCTTGGCCTCGAAGCCTGGCGGCGCTGGCCCCTGGCCGGCGGCAGCCTCTACCCCCTCGTGCAGTTACAAGCGCGGCAAATGAATCACGAAAAGGACTACAACCAGCTCGACCTGCAAGGCGGCCTCATCTACCAGACCCAGCCCGACCCGGCCGGGCGCGCCTGGCAAGCCAGCCTGCTGCTCCAGCACGCCAGCCTGGGCGGCAACACCCTGGTGCAAAGTAGCCGCCTGCAGCTCCAGCGCCTCTACAACCAGGCCGGCTGGCGCCTGGCCTGGGGCGGCGAACTCGAATACCGCCGCTACCCCGGCCTGCCGCTCGATGGCCGCTACCTCTGGCTCAACCTCGCGCTGGCTTATAAGCCTGGCCCCGCCACCCAGCTCGGCGGGCAAATCCGGCTCGGGCAAGAACGAGCCGAAGCCGACCAGCCCGGCGGCAACAGCCGCGAATACGAACTCACCCTGGAAGCCAGCCACCGCCTGGAAAACGGCGCCAGCCTCGAACTCCAGTGGCAGCGCAGCCATAGCCAGGACCAGGCAGGCTACAGCCCCCTGCTCGAAGACGATGCCCGGCGCAGCCTCTGGCGTCAGCAGTTCAGCCTGGCCCTGCGCCAGCCCCTGGGAACCCGCTGGGAAGCCCGCCTCGCCCTCGAACTGCAAGAACAGCACAGCAACCTCGCCCTGTTCAACCAGCGGGCGCACCAGTTGAGCCTGGGGCTGAGCCGCAATTTCTGAAACCCCTTCCCGCACCCCAAGCCCCGTCAGGCGCGCTCTAGCCTGGCGGTGGCGCCCCTGGCGGAGGTTTCGCATGCCTCCCGCCCTGCCCGACGCGTTTGCGAAAGTGTGATGCTGGTCACACGCATACCCTCCGGTATCGCCGACACTGGCCGCGGCTTAAGGAAAGAGCCGTTCTTGATCAAGAACGGGCTGCAAGGCCCCAGACGGGTCACGGACCAGCGGGTAGCCCCCAGCGGCACCGTGATCAAAAATTTTTTTTAGAGGAGTAAATTTATATGGCAATTACCGTTGAAATGCGGACCCAGGTGTCCCAACTCTATGTCGCCCTCTTTGGCCGCGCCCCCGATGGCGAAGGCCTGGGCTACTGGGTCAAGGAACTTGATTCTGGCAAGTCGATCGCGAACGTGGCCAACGCCATGTACTCTACCACCCCCGCCCAGAGCCTCTATCCCGCCTACCTCACCAACGCGGAAATCATCGATAGCTTCTATACGAACGTCCTGGGCCGCCCGGCCGATACCGATCCCGAAGGCAGGGCCTTCTGGACCAGCAAGCTGAATGACCCCGACGCCACCCCCGGCTCCGTCATCGCCGAGATGATCGACACCGTCGCCAACTACAACGGCAGCGACTATGACGGCCTGACGAGCGCCGACCTCTTCAACAACAAGGTCGAAGTCGCCCAGTGGTATGGCGAAACCATCGGTGATCTCGCCGGCGCCACCACCATCCTGGCAAACGTCACCGAAGATCCCACAAGCATCGAGGCCGCCAAGACGGGTGGGGTTCAGAGTGGGGAGACTTTTACGCTCACTAAAGCTGTGGACGACTACAGCCTGGCAAACAGCAAGGCAACGACTGGCGGCGACACCTATATCGCTGCTACAGATGCCAACGTTGAATCCAACACACTGAACACGGGTGACGTGATTGACGGCAATGATGGTGCTGACAAGCTGGATCTGACCATTGGTGTTGCAACCACTCCCACCTTCACCCTGAAGAACGTCGAAACCATCGAAGTTCGCAACGCAGGTGCAGGCGTCATCGACATGCGCAACACTGACGGCGCCGTCAAGACACTGGTGGAAAAGCAATCGACCACCAACAACACTGTCAACTTCATCGCTGCAGCCGATGTCGCTGTGTCGATCAAGGACGTCACCTCGGCCAGTCTGATTTCCGACTACAACTGGAACACCGGTGCACTGTCCGGTGCTTCCGATGCAGCCAGCCTGACCCTGAACAACGTGGTGGGCACGTCTACTGGTCGTCACACCGTGCAACTGCAAGGTGGCACCGCTACCCAAGGTTTTGAAACCGTCAATGTCAAGACCGAAGGCGCCGCCAGCAACCTGGCCAACCTGGTCGTGACCGGTTCGACAGGTGCTACCAACACCATGACCAAGCTGGTCGTGACGGGTGACAAGGACCTGACCATCGCTAACACCGCCTTCGCTGCCACCGGTGGCGCCATCGACGCCTCCGCCTTCACCGGCAACCTGGTCGTCAGCGCGGTCAACCCCGTGGATGTGGACTTCAAGGGTGGCAAGGGCAACGACACCATCCTGTTTGGCGCCGATCTGCAATCCACCGACAAGGTGGATGGCGGTGACGGCACCGACACCCTGGGTGCCAACAACTTTGCAGCCCTCCAAGCCGCCTTCACCGCTGGCCGCGTGTCCAATGTCGAAGCCATCCGCATCGAGAATGCGATCGCAACGGTTAATGGCACCCTGGACGTCTCCAAGGCAGGCAATGTCAACAGCGTCAGCGTCAATGGCATCGGCGCCAACACCAATGCCATCAACAACCTGCAAGACAACGCCACGCTGACCGTGACGGCTGCAGCTGCTGGCGGCACCCTGAACGCCAACATCAAGGACGCCACCCTGGCGGGCACCGTCAATACCATGACGCTCAACCTGGGCTCCGCGGCTGATGCCGCAACGTTCAATGCTGGCACCATCGGCGCAGCAGGCGTTGAAACCCTGAATGTCGCGTCGCTGGGCACCGTTGCTTCCGGCGCGGGTACCAACCTTGTCACCATCACCGGCAACGCCGATCTGGCCAAGCTGGTCGTGACGGGCTCGGAAGATGTGACCGTCACCTTCGCAGGTGGTGGCGCAGCGCTGAAGGAATTCGACGCCAGCGCCGCCACGGGTGTTCAGAACACCGGCAGCATCGATTTCGCCAGCTCGGGCGCCACCATCAAGGGGGGTAACAAGGCTGACGTGCTGACGGGTGACGCCGGTAACGACACCCTCATCGGTGGTGCAGGCAACGACCAACTCTCCGGTGCGGCCGGCTCTGACGTGCTGACGGGCGATGAAGGGGGCGACACCTTCTTCCTCACCACCAACGGCAACGCCGCCAACGCGACCAACACCATCGTCGACAGCATCACCGACTTTGCACTGGGTAGCGGCAACGACGTGATCGACCTGAGCCAGCTGGCCAACGCCCTGCGTCCGGTTCAAAACGGCAATGTATCCGCCACGACGGTCAAGGCGCTGAACGCTGCGCTGCCCACCGGCGGAGCCGATGGCACGGCCGAGCTGATCATCCTCGACAGCTCCGTGGCCGACATGCGCGCGGCTGACAGCCAGGCCCTGAACAACAAGCTGTTCAACCTCGCGGGCGCTCCGAACCAGGGCCAAGTGCTGGTGGCTTACTCGGCGACCGACGGCGGCAACGTCCGTCTGGCCGTGGCGAACATCACGGGTGGCGACATCACCAATGTGACCGACCTGGCGGTGCTCAACGGCGTGACCACGGCCTCGCTGGCGAGCGGCTTCAATGGGGCGAACCTGCAAGGCTATCAGGCTGTGGGTGGCAATTTCAACATCACGGCCAACACTGCTGTGACAGGTACGGCGGGCAACGACACCTTCACCGCTCTTGATGGCACTGCCTTCAACAACGCCGTGGTGAACGGCAACGGGGGGACTGACCACATCGTCGTGACTAACCAAGTTACAGGAGCCATCACCATTGGTAATGGCACCACGGGGGGCACCCTGAACGGTACTTTCGATACCTTGACCCTGACGGGTGGGTCTAACGCTGCCGTGACCTTGGCCAACACGCTGACGAACCTGAACGTGATTGGCACGGCGGCTTCCCAAGTGGCCCTGGGTACTGGCGCAGGCAACAGCTTCAATGGTGCAAACGGTGTGCAGGATACCGTCAGCTTCGGCGCTGCAACGCAGACCGCTACGCTGGACAGCACCGACAACGTGCTGGCTGCCGTCGCTGGTGCTGCTGTGACCACCAACCATGGTAACAACACCACCATCAACGTCACCGGTCTTACTGGCTTGACCGCGAACTTCACCGATACTTCTGGCGCAGGTGATATTCTGGCTTTGGCTGCCCTGGGTGCTGGCACTGTGACCACTGGGGCGATTAGCGGTTTTGAGACCCTGCAACTGGGTCGTAATACTGCGCTGCAGACTATCACGCTGGGTGCTACTACCGGTTTGACCACGCTGACCCTGGATTCAACTACTGCCAGTGTGACCGTTAATATGTCCGCTGCTCAGTTGGATGCATTGACCACGCTGACTTCTGCTGCTGCTGGTAACACTGTGACCATTGCTACGACTGATGCCGGTGCTGTGACGGTGAACCTGGCAGATACGCAGGGTAATGGTGGTGGTGCTCTGGCTAACGTCGACTCCTTTACGTTCGCATCTGCTAGCAGTGCCAACGTGACGATGGATGAAAACCTGGCTGTCACGGGTACTGCTGGTGCTGACATTCTGACGGTTACGGGTGATATCAATGCAACGATTAACAGCACAAACTTCGAAACCTATGTGGTTTCCGTGGCACAGACTGGTTTGACCGTTGCTAACGATGCAACCACTGTTCAGGCGTCCGCGGGTGGTACGTTCGTGCTGGGTACAGGTGGTGACACCTTCACAGGTACGGGTGCTGTAACGTATATAGTCACTGGCAGCACAGGTGTCGACACGATCACGACCGGAAGCGGTAACGACACCATTAACCTTGGTCAAACCGGTGACTCTGTAACCGGCGGTAGTGGTTCCGACATCTTCGTCGTTAATGATGCTGGCACGACTGCCGATGTCATTCGTGACTTTACGGCGGGTGCTGGTGGTGACGTGATTCGTATCAGTGAAGCACTCACTGCTGTAGCGGGCACTAGCACTCTAGCAGCAGCAGTGGGCACAACTGCAACGGTTGCGGCTTCGCTTGGTGTTGATGGCAATGATATCAATGTTGCTGTCATCACGGATGTTGGTTACGCAAGTGCAGCCACTGCCATCGGCGCACTCAATACCTCTACAGCTATCGCAGAAACAGGTGGTACAGTGTTGGTGTTCTTCAACACCTCAACGAATCGGGCTGAAGTGTACTACGAAGCTGATTTGACGGTTGGTGGTGGTGTCGCGCCTGAGTTGCTGGCAACGCTTGATAACATCACCACTCTAACTGGCGTTGCACAACTCGTTGGTACGAACTTCTCTGTGGTGGCGTAATTTGTAGCAAAAAAATAATAGGGAAATAATAGGGGACAGACCACGGTTTTTCCGCCAAGTCCCCTAGCCCTCAGCCCACCGAGGGTGCCATAACCCAAAACCCTGTCCTTCTCACGAGGGGCAGGGTTTTTTCATGAGCGTCTTGTAAACTCAATACATTAAAGGGGTCAGGGTCATTTAATTCGCCGTGCAGGTCAAAAGGGGTCAGGGTCATTTAGGTCAAAGCAGCGAATTAAAGGGGTCAGGGTCATTTAATTTCGGAAGTCGCCCAGAATCATCAAAAAGGGGTCAGGGTCATTTAATTCGCCTTTTCATTAAAAGGGGTCAGGGTCATTTAATTGGGGAATAATAGGGGAAACATTAAAGGGGTCAGGGTCATTTAATTGTGCTGGTGAAAAAATCCGATAGGCTACTTTTTGCGTCTTTTTGGTTTGCCACGTAATCGGTTTCTGGACTGTTTTTGTTCCCGGCATGCACAGTCAGACCTTTCTTAGGGTGAAGGTGTACCAACATTAAAGGGG
>NZ_JBASOH010000010.1:0-6297 GCF_049658005.1 Azovibrio sp.
ATGCATACGCGATGATCTTGTTTTCATTGCAGCCATTCCTTTGAATACGCTTAAAATGAGATCTTCGCGGAAGTGAAGACGCTGTTGTTTTTCGAATATTGCCCGAAAGTCCCGCTGTTTCCCAGAAAGAACCAGCCGCCGGCGGCCAATTCCATGCCGTCGCGGATTTTCCAGGTGATCTGAGGTTTGATCAGGGCATCCGGCGCCGCGAAACCTATGTAAGCCAAGGCTTCCAGCCTTACCGTCTCGCGTGCGAAGCTTCGAGCCAGAAGGACGGTGGCCATGTTCGTGATTTTCTCTTCAACCATCGCCGCTTCATGATCGAGGATGATATCCTGGACGAATTGGACTCCCGCGGTAAACCCCAGAATCGGGAAATCCGTCCCGACGGAATACTGGATCGCGTTCTTGGTCGTGTAGCCTTCGGGATAGGTCATGATATCACCTTGATATCGCATGTTGATATGGAAGGCTCCTTCGGATTTGAGGACCAGGGGGCCGATCGTTGCCGCCAGCGCGTAGCCAAGGGCTCCCGCGCGGTAATATTCTTTTTGGACCTCAATGGCGGTGAGACCGAGCCCGGGTGTGACCGTCTTTCCCACGACCGCGAATGCCGGAGTGTCATTCCAGAACCAGCCGCCCATCAGGGAAAAATCCACGCTTGAACCCAGCCAGCCATAACGGAGGAAATATTCGTCGCTGGAAAGGTTCAGCTCCGGCATGAGGGCAGGCTGAAACGTCGGCGTCACGGGGAATGGCATCTTTGGCGCCCATATGGAATCCGCCTGAGGCTGTATGCCGGGAGTGAACAAGGGCAGCCATACGAAATCCAGTTGATGATTTCCCGCGAAGACATTGATGCGCAGGCCAGTGATAGCCAGGCGCAGCTCTTCGAAATCGGGAACGAGGAAGCGCGAAAGATCCTTGGGGGAGACAAGGTCGGTGATGAACAGGGCATCGCTCTTGCCCCATATGACCTGCTGTTTGCCGATGCGGATGTCGAAGGCTTCTCCGAAATACTGCAGATAGAGTTCCCTCAGGTTCAGCTCCGGCGATTGACCGTTTTCTTCATATATGATGGCATTGGCATAGAGGGTTGTGTCGTCGGTTTTCCAGGTGAAGCGCGAGTCGAAGGTGTTTTCTTGGAGGAACACCGACCCGCCTGGTATGAGGACGCCGAGCTTGGTCCGCCCGTAGCCGTTGAAGAAAATGTTCTCCGCCGGGAGTTGGAGAAGACAGGCGCAGAGACCGGCGAATAGCGCCAGCTTGCGAAGGTATGATTTTTTCATTCAAAGCCCCTTGGTCATGGTGCGTTCGGCGAAAAGCTCTTCCCTGATGCCCTTGTTCACTTCGAGGGAGGTGAAGGACATCTTCGTGCGATGGTCATTCTGGACGTTGTGCATTTCGGTTTGGGTTATCATGAGGAATCCATCGATGACCTGGGTCTGCCGGATGACAAGGGTTTTTAGAAGCTGGTTTCGCGTGTCATAATAATCCCTCCGAAACCCTATCGGCGTGGTTTTCGAGATCCAGCTCACCGTGCGCGAATAGCTGAATGAGCTGTCGCGCGGCTTGCTCTCTATCACCCAGCATTCCTCGCCGCCGATTTTGTCGCTGCCGATGATGCGATGTTCGTCCTTATCGGGATGTCTTTCCCCAAGATCGTCATAGCTGAAGTCCGATCCCATGAAGGAGTCTCCCTTTCCGCCGGAACTTATTCTTTTTACGCGCTTGAGGGCAGGCAGATAGATCCATTGATCATCGCTCCTGCCTGAGTCGGCATAGCTCCAGTTCATGAAGGAGGTCCCCCGGACATCGGCGGGGCTCTGGAATTCCATGATCTTCTTGTCCGCCGTCCCGAAACTCGCGGAGAGCTGCTTGAGCGATCGAACCCGTTCACGATTCTTGGAATCGACCATCGTCATGGTGAGAAGGGCGGTCGTGTCGGTGGGCTTGGGGCGGTTGTAGACGTTTTCCATGATGGCGGAGGCAGAGGGACTGCCTGAGCCGGGGGAGGTGTTCCCCGAGGTCTGGGCGGCGACAGGGTTCGTGATCGCGAGGAAGGCAAGAAGGCCGAGCGTGGCCAGGCTCATGTGAAGATGTCTCATTTTCTTTCCTTTACTATGGAGGATGATTTCCTCAGTACGAGGAACATGATCGTGACGGTAGCCAGGAAGGCTGTCAGCATATTGAGGGAGACCAGAAGGCCTACCTGGCGATTAGGCGGGAACACTGAAAATACCATTACCATGAAGCCTGAAATGACGATGGACGCGTTCAGAAGTACGGCCCGGCCCGTATGGCTCATGGAAAAGCGGGCGGCTACTGCCTCGTCGCCTGTTTTTCTGAGATGCTCCCGATAGTGGGCGATGAAATGGATTGCGTAATCGACGCCTATGCCGACCGCGATGCTCGAGATCAGGGCAGTGGATGTGGTCAGGGGGATGTTCAGGATTCCCATGATGCCGAAGTTGATCACCATGGAAATCAGCACGGGAATGGAGGCGATGGCGCCCAGAAGCGCGCTTCGGAACATGAAGGCGACAAGGAGAAATACGATTAGCACGGAGAGGCCCAGGCTGGCGATTTGCCCGGAGAGGATCAGGTTGGAGAAAATCAGGCTCTTGTATCCCGATCCAGCGAAGTTGATCGTGATGCCCTTTTTGGCGAAGTCGTCGACGTATTCCTTCGCCTTGTCGATCACGCGATTTATCGTCCTACTGTCGTCGCTTTTCAGCTGGACCGTGACATTCGCGCTCCGGAAATCGGCGTCGACCACCTTCCAGAGATTGTCAGGATCTCCCGACATCTCATAGAGGAGGAGGTACTGGGCTATTATATCGGATGATCCGGGTATCGCGTCGTAAGCCGGGTCTTCCGCGTTCATGGAAAAATGCATCCGCTTCAGATAGTTGATCAGGGATTGGCTGTCACCGACGTTTTCCAGCTGCATCACCGAGCTTTGCATGCTATCCATCAACGCCAGGACCTCGGGCTGCTTGAAGGTGTCGGGCTCTTCCGAGTCGAGGATGATATTCACGGAGGATGTCCCGCCGAAGTGCCGGTTTACGAAGGCGTCGGTCTGGACGATGGGGCTGGATTGTTCGAAATTGTCAAGAAAGCTGGTATTGATCCATACGCGGGAGATGCCCCAGAGCGAAAGCAGGAGAACGAAGCCCGTCAAGACGTACACATGGCTCTTGTGGGCGCTTATGGCATCGGCGAAACGGGCGCCAAAGGGAATGGATCCGCTTATTCCCCCGCGGCTGACCGCGGGCGGCTTTCCGTTGCCCCAGAGGACTATTCCCGAAGGAACCAGGATCATGGTCAGCAGCCAGGAGGCAGCCACGCCGAAGGCGGTGAAGAGGCCAAAGTATTTGACCGGATAGACCTGGGAGCTTACCAGGGAGATGAAGCCCGCCACCGTGGTCAGCGCCGCGAACAGCGCGGGTTTTCCTATCACGGAAATCGCGTTGACGGCGATTTCGAATCTGCCCGCAGCAGGATTACCCTTCGTGAAGTAGTCGATCTGATTATAGAGATGGATAGCGTAAGCCACCCCGATGGCGATGAGCATGACCGGTATCATTATGCTCACTGAATAGAGAGGTACGCCCAGCGCTGTCATCAGCCCGAAAGCCCATATGGTGCTGGCGATCACCACCGCCAGCGTGATGACGGTTCTGCGCGCTTGCCTCAGGACGAGAAGCAAGACGATTGCGATCACAAGGATGACGAGGGGACCCGTGCGTCCCATATCCTTAGGGCCGAGAATCGCCAGAGTGCCTTCAACGATGGGCCTGCCCGCCACATGGAGGATTTCCGGTCCCGAGAATTGCTTCGAAAGGCCCATTATCTTGTCGTAGAGTTTGTTCGAAAATCCGCTTTCCGGCAATTCAACCACTATCAAGGCGGTCCGCTCGTCGGCCGACACCATGCGGCCGGCTATCATCGTGTTCTTCCTCACGGCGTCGCGGATTTCATCGGCTTCGGCCTGGGATGTCGGCGCTGACACATAGAAGCGCTGGATATCGAGGCCCTCTTCCGAACCGACGATATTGTCCGCGCTGTGGATGGATTGCAGGCGGGAATTGGCCAATTCTTCGATCGAATGCAGGGCTGTTTCAATTTCGATCAGTTTTCCCAGCGTTTCCGGATTGTAGATGGAATCCGGATGCTCGACGGCGATCAGGATGGAGTCCTTGATCAGGAATCGTTCGTTGGCTTCCTCGCTATATATGAAGGCAGGGTGGGTTTTGGGCATGTACTCATCCAAATTGGTTTCCATCCGGAATGACGAAAACAATGAAATCCCTGCCAGGATCGTTATTCCGGCTATCACCAGCATGGCTGTCCGAGGCCTTTTTACAATCGACGCGAAGATTTTTGTCACGGTGCCGCTCCCTCTGTGTGAGTGTGGTTAGTTAATATAAACTAACATAAAAATATCGAGTGACGGATTTTACGATGCCGTTCATGTCATCAGTCGCTGTGTTCGTTGATAAGGGACAAGGATGATTGGATGTATTGGCGCGTTTGCTCCGTCAGGGGTTTAGCGCCTGTTCCCGGAGCACCGTTCATGCGCCACCGGGAGACCAGCATCCTGAAACCGCCGATCAGGAGAAGCGAGAGGTTATCGCAATCCAGGTCTTTCCTGAAACTTCCTTCCTCGATCCCGGCCTTCAGCAATTCCCTGATATGATCGTTTGTTTCTTCAATCATAGCGCGTATCCGCTCGAGCAGGTCAGGATCTTGCCGGAAGAGCATGTCTGGAAAGAGTATGATCACCAGCGAGGGGAAGGATTCGAAGCTGAGGGCTTGGCGCGAGAAAAAATCAACGAGCTTTTCCTTCGCGGTCCTGCGCTCGCTGACCGCCTGGTGCCAGGCGGCATTCCTCACCGCAATGATTTCATCCACGATAGCCGAGAGTATGGCCGCCTTGGAATCGAAGTGGCGGTAAATGGCCGGCTCGCTCGTTCCTATGGCCTTGGCGAGGTTCTTTATCGTGAGTTCCTGTATGCCTTGGCTGGCGATGAGCACGAAGGCCTTGGTCACGATTTCTTTCTGCCGCTCGGTTGTCTGCATCATGCCTTCTCATGGAAGTTAGTAAATGTTAACTAACGTTACTCAGTCTTGGATTTTTTGTCAAGGCATCGGATGGCTGTGTGGATAGATGCGCTGAGGGCTGCGATCGACTCCGCCTTTCTGGGGAGGAACCCGGTATCCAGATCAGGCTGAGAAAGCTACAATGAAGCACTTCCGCCGAATCCGGATCGGGCGGCGCATCGGGGGCATACATGAAAACCATCGTCTGTTTTGGAGATTCGAATACCTGGGGCTACAATCCCGCGAACGCGACGAGGTACCCCAAGCCGATGCGCTGGCCGGGCATTCTCGCCTCCGCCCTGGAAGCAAGCGCGCCGGGTGGCTACGACGTCATACCCGAGGGGCAGAATGGACGCACCACCGTGTGGGAAGATCCGGTCGGCCAGAAAAAGGGTTCGTCATACCTGCTTCCTTGTCTGGAAACGCACAAGCCGGTGGATCTCGTGATCATCATGCTCGGCACGAACGACCTGAAACACCGATTTGGGGTCTCCAGCTATGACGTGGCGAGGGGCCTGGCCTGGCTGGTTCAGATGGTGCGAACTTCCGAGTTCGGTCCGGGCAACGCCGCTCCCGCTGTCCTGGTTGTCGCTCCGCCGCCCTTCGCGACCATGGGCGGCTTTTCCCAGGAATTCGAGGGCGGAGCCGAGAAATCGCTGACCCTTGGAAGGGACATTGCCGCCCAGGCCGCCCTCAAGGGTTTCCCCTTTTTCGACGCGGGAACCGTCATCCGTTCGAGCGAACGCGATGGCATCCACCTGGAACCCGAAGAGCATGAAAAGCTCGGCCGGGCCCTGGCGCGGCTTGTGGTCGAGCTGATCTGAATATTGTCCTCAAGTAGCCTTCTCTGGATTGGAGCGCGAGGCGACGGGGTAGTTGCCGTCGCCGATAAGCACTTGGGAAAAATGCCCGGAGCGCGCGAGCGCGGAGAGGATCTCGGGGTGGAGCAGTTTTGTTTTCAGCATATCAGGCCATGTAGACGCCGCCGTTGATGTCGATGGTGGCGCCGGTTATGAAGCCGTCGTGTGGATGGCATCATCGGTCCTCTCCCGGGAGGTCTCGCCATCGTCAACTGCATTGAGTCCATGTTTTTCGGCGGCGTGTCGGGCTCGGCGGTGGCCGGGAGCGTATCGGTAGGCCGCCTTCCTGGGTTTTGTGGTCTACAAGGAACTCAAGCTTAAAGATCTCTGG
>NZ_JBASOH010000011.1:0-15876 GCF_049658005.1 Azovibrio sp.
TGGCGTCGGTCAGGGCGATGGAACTGCCCTCGGGCAGGCCAAAGCCGGCGATATGCCCCAAGGGCCATTGCCAGGCTTCATTCCGGAAGAAATACCAGCCCAGGTAGTGCTGCGCCGGGTCGCCGGAAAGGAGCCAGGCGGTGTTGCGCGGGTCGAGCGTCGCCGAACCGAAGGCATGGAGATAGAGGAGGGTGGCAAAGAGGGCGAGGAGGAGCCATTCGGCGAGGCGAGGCTCGGCAAGCGGGGCGGCGGGGGCGGCGGGGAGGGTTGTCATTCAGGCGCTCCGGGACAAGAGGGCGATACCAAGCACGATCAGGATCATGCCGCCTAGTTTGTCGAGGGTGAAGGATTCGGCGAACAGCAGGACGGCGGCGACATTGACGACGAGGAAGATGGCGCCTGCCATCAGGGGGGAGATGAGGCTCAAGGGGTAGTCGGCATAGATCCGCAGGGTGAGGAGAAAGGCGATGCCATAAAGGCCGATGCCGCAGAGCACGGGCCAGGAGAACAGGGACTGGAGGCGCAGCTCGGTGGTGGCGCCGAGTTTCAGGGCGACCTGGGCCGCGGCATTGCAGAGAACGGCGAGCCCTACCCAGAACAGGGATTTCATGGCGGCGGCCTCATGTGTTCCGGTCTTTCTCGGGGGGGGAGGGCCGGGGCTTGATGAGGTAGAGCGGCCGCGCTTTGATTTCTTCGTAGATGCGGGCGAGGTAATGGCCGATGATGCCGAGGCTCAGCATCAGGGTGCCGCTAAAGAAAATCATGAGGAGGATCACGGTGGTAAAGCCGTCGAGGGCTTCGCCCCGGATTTTCTGGTAGAGCGCGATGACGCCAAAAACGAGGCCGACCAAGAGGCTTACGAGGCCGCACCCGGAGATGAATTGGAGCGGCAGGGCGGAGAAGGCGGTGATGTTGCGCAGGGCATAGCGGAGCAGCTTGAGCCGGTTCCAGCGGCTCTCGCCGCCGGCCCGCGGCGGTACTTCGAAGGTCAGTTGCGCCGTGGGGTAAGCCATCCACTGGATGAGGCCGCGAAAGAAGCGCTCCCGTTCATGTAGCTGCCGGTATCGTTCGAGCACGATTTTGTCGAGCAGCTTGAAATCGGATTGGCCGCGCAGGTCGAGATTGGCAAGGGCATGGAACAGCCGATAAAAGAGAAGGGCAAAGCAGCGGCTCGAAAGGCTTTCCTGGCCGCGCGCATGCTTGACCGCTTCGACGACCCGGTAGCCGGCGCGCCACGATTCGACCATGGCGGGGATCATTTCGGGCGGGTGCTGCAAGTCGCTATCGAGGAGGACGACGGCCGCGGCATCGGAGCGCGCCTGATCGAGCCCGGCGGAGATGGCCGCTTCCTTGCCGAAATTGCGCGTCAAGCTGAGATAGCGGGCGCGCGGCTCGCCGGCGCAAAAGCGTTCGAGCGCGGCGGCGGT
Source organism: Azovibrio sp. (assembly GCF_049658005.1). NCBI lineage: Bacteria > Pseudomonadati > Pseudomonadota > Betaproteobacteria > Rhodocyclales > Rhodocyclaceae > Azovibrio > Azovibrio sp. The sequence goes on from NZ_JBASOH010000011.1 coordinate 1,428, forward strand.
ATCGTCCTGGGAGCCATCGTCGATGACCAGGAGGCGAAGCTGATAGGGGGCGTGGTCCTTGGGGGCAGCGTCCTTGGGAGCAGCGTCGTTGGGGGCAGCGTCCGTGGGGGCAGCGTCCTTGGGGTCAGCGTCCTTGGGCGGCGGCGCCGCCCTGTGCAGGATCTCGCGCAGGTGCGCTTCGATGACGGCCCCTTCGTTGAAGACGGGAACGATGAGTTCGATGAGCGGCGGGGCCAAGGAGCGGTCCAGCTCAGGAGGACGGGGTGGCATGAGATTGGCGGATGAGCGCCCGGCACTCGGCGACGAAGTTTGCGGCGACCTTTTCCCAGGCGAAGTTTGCGAGTTGCGCCTTGCCGTTTTCGGCGAGGCGCTGGCGCAGTTGCGGCTGCTCCCATAGCTTGCGGATGGCCGCCGGCAGGTCCTCCCGCCCGACCAGGAGGGCCTCGTGATCGTGCCGGGCCAGATCGTGGAAGGCGGCGCATTGCTTGTTGGCGATGACGGGCTTACCGGCGCGCCAGGCTTCGAGCAAGACGATGCCGAAGCTTTCGCTGCTGCTCATGTTGCAAAGGGCAAGGCATGACATCAGCGCGCCCCGGACGATTGCGCGCGGCTGCCGGCCCAGGTACACCGCATGGGCGCTGGGCACGGGGAGGCCATCGTCGTCCGGCCCGATCAGGACGAGATCGAGGTCGAGGCCCTCGCGGTTCAACTGCTCGACCGCTTTGATGATGTGCGGGTAGCCCTTGGCCTGCGCCTTGCGCCCCAGGACGAGAAGAAAGGGCCGCGCGGAGGGATGCAGGCGGCGAAAAGCCTCGGCGTCGGCGGGGCTGAATTTTTCTTCGGCATCGTAACCGGCGGGCAGGTAACGGACGTTGCCGCCTTTTTCTGCGAGGAATGTGCAGGCGGCTTTTGGGGCGGCAAGGACCAGAGTGGCGTTTCTGACGCTCTCTAGCCCATCGGGGAAATGATAGAAATCGTCGTCCAGGTGGGCGTGCGGGATGAGAATGGCGGGCACGCCTTGTTTTTTGGCTTCGGCCATGGCGAGGACGGCCGGCCGAAAGACATTGTTGTGCGCGACGACGAGGTCGTATGCACGGAGCTGCTCGGCCAGATAGCGTTCGAGGCCGGGACTCCAGGGGCCCCGGCCATCGGTGAGACGGACGGCGGCCGGCTCCCGACTCTGGCGGGCGGCTTGGTCGAGGAGGTCGAAAACCCGCTCCGCCGGCAGGGTGGGCAGGGATCGTTCGATGAGCGTGCCCTGGGAGAGGTCGAGCTTTTTCCCGGCGATTTCGATGCGGGAGAGGCGAAGGCCGAGGGGGCGAGGATCGGTCGGCGAGCAGGGGGCGGAGGTGAGAAGGCGCAGTTCGCCCGCCGGGCAGGGCACGCCAAGGGAGAAGCGGCCCTCGAGAGGCCAGGGGCCGCCGAGCAACTCGTTGGCGCCCAAGGCGGTGGTGACGCAGGGCGCTTCCGCGTAGCCGTGTAATTGCACGAGGGCGGCTTCTTGCAAGAACAGGGCGCATTCGGTGAAGGCCCAGCGCGCGGCATCCCCGCCTTCGCCTTCGGGATGGCTCCAGCCCCAGGTCAGGCCGGTTTCGCGATAGTCGGCCCGTAAGGCGGCGTCCACGGCCCGCTCGAAGCCGGGTTGCACCGACCAGGCCTGCCTGAGTTGGGCGAAGATCTGGTCGGGGTTCGGCGGCTCGACCGGGAAACGGGCAAACCTGACGCGTGGCATGTCGATCGGGGCCCCGACGCTGGCATCGAAGTCATAGCGCTCGCCAAAGCGGTAATGGTTATGGATGCCGCTTATTTCGGGGGCGATGACATCGATTTCAAAGTCGCCACTCCTGGCGAGCGCGGCAATGAATTTTTCGATGTTGACTTCGGCCCCCCCCAGGGGCGGGGCGGTATAGCGATAGGCGACATAGAGGACCCGCTGCCTGGGCTGTTCCAGATCACGGAGCGCCTCGACGAAGCGCCGGGCGAGGCCGCGCATGGAGAATTCTTGCTCGAACAGGGCGTGCCGGCTCGCCCTGGCCGGATCGTCATGGAGCTTGGGATTGGCGATGACGGCCTGGATTTCTTCGGGGAAGGCTTCGAGGGGGCAGACGGCGACATGGGGGGCAACTGTCTCGGGATAGCCGCGCAGCCCCCATTCCGTGCTGATCACGAAGAGGCCGTTGGCGAGGTAGTCGGCGACTTTGACGTTCGAGCCGCCCCCCGCCTGCATCGGGTTGATCGCCAGCGCGCAGGATTGCAGCACGGCGCTCTTGGTGTTCTCGTCGACCACGCCCCAGAGCGTGACATTGGCCGGGACCTTGCTCAAGGTGGCGCAGACGGAGCCGAGCAGATGAAAGCGGACGTTCGGACAGCGGCTGGCGATTCGCTCGGTGATGTACTTGGCCGCCTCGACATTCGGCATGTGGGCCGAGCCGAGGAAAACCACCGCCGGCTGCCCGATCTTTTCGGAGAGGGCTTTTTTTGCGGCTTGCACTTCTTCGCCCATGAGGGGTGAAGCGGCACCATTTCTGACGACGAGGATGGGCCCGACACTGCGCTTAGCCACGGTGAAACTGGCGGCGTCTTCTTCGGAAACGGCGATGTTCAAGCCGGCTTGCTCGATGGCCATGCGTTCGAGGCGTTCGACCTCGGCAAGCAGTTGCGACTTGAGGGGGTGAGATTCGAGCAGTCTGCGTTTGAGTTGGGTTTCGTTGTTCTGGGAGGAATGGACGAAGCGATCGCCGCGTGACAGGGGCAAGCCTGCCAGATAACAGTGTTCGACGACGATACAGCGGGCGGCTTTGCGCAAAAGGTCATAGACGCGGCAAAGCCATGGATTGGCAAGGCAATGGCGGCTGGCGAGAATATCGTTGGCGGAGACGTGATATCGATGGTTGACGAGGAGTTCGTCGGCGAGGTGGGCTTCGGTCTTGGGCAGGGTGATGATCGTGATGCCGGCCTCGCGCCTTGCCGCCAGGGTGCCGTCGCTTGAAAAGCAGAGGAAGACGACCGGGGCCCAGTCGCGCACGGCCTCATAAAGGCCGCGGGTGCGGGTTCCGCCGCCACCGACGGTGGCAAACGAGTCATAGTCGTTGAGCGCCAGAACGTAGGGGGTGGCAGGTTGTGCGGGGCTCTGGCGGCAAAGGCTTTCCAGGCGTTCTGCGACTGGACGCACGATGGCTTCCCAGGTGTAGCGTTCCTGGGCGAGCTTCTGGCCCCTTTTGCCAATGGGTTGGATCGACTCGGGATGGGCGGCAATCTCCCGTAGGACATCGACGAAGGCTTCCGGCGAGGCGGCGAGATAGTCCCGCCCCGGCTCCGCTTCGATGCCGCGCATGCCAAAAGGCGTGGAGAGCACGGGCAGGGCATGCGCGAAGTATTCGAGCACCTTGACGTTGGCGCCGCTGCCGGAGGTCATGGGATTCAAGGCAAGGTGGCTTTGCCGCAGAATCTGCTGCTTTCTTTCATCCTCGACGAGGCCGTGGCGGCGCACGTTGGGAGGGTAGTTTCCTTCTTTTAGGCAACTGCCGATGATTTCGAAGCGGATGCCGGGTAGAGCCGGGGCGAGGGTGTGCACGATGAAGCGGGCCGCCTCGACATTGGGGGGATGGGCGCTGCCCATGAAAACGGCTCGCAAGCCCTCCGGCCCAGGGGCGGCGACTTCGGCTGCGAAGCGGCAGGGCGTCATGCCGTGCGGGGTGTAAAGGCCCGTGAAGTCAGCGCCAGGGGCCAGGGCTTGAAAGCGGCTGAGGTCGTCTGGGTTGCAGTAGAGGACCAGATCGGCGTGGTCGAGCAGGCGTCGTTCGACGTCACGCACGAGTTCATGGAGGGGCGCCGAGTTCTGCCCCGGGTGAAGTTGTCGATAGAGGTCGGTTTCACAGTTGTAGGCGTTGTAAACCCGGATCTTGCCATCGAGGCCCGCGAACACGTCGTAATCCACCGTGAAGGGAGAGTCGTGAATGATGAGGTCCGCGCCTTCGTAGGCTTCGAGGTAGGCCTGGTGCAGTGGCGTGGGCAGATGGCCGCAGGCGGCAAGGGCTGGACCGGAGAGGTCGCCGCCGCTCGAAGCCGCTTCCAGGTGTTCATATTGCCGGGCGAAATGGGCGTCTTTGGGAATGCGTTTTTCGACAAAGCCCAGTCCATGCTGGATGACTTCCTGACTCCCGCCAAGGTGGGTCGAGGTCAACAGCGTGACGTGGTGCCAGCGACTCAAGGTTCGATAGAAGTGAAACAGGCGCTGCTGCCCGCCATTGGCCGGAGGAACGAAGGCCGGGAAGAAACAAAAGGCCAGAATTCTTTTCATTCAATCCTCGGTGTAAGCACGGAAGTATTTTTCCAGGGGAGTGCGCTGACTTGCATTCATGCCGTCAAGCCGAAGCTTCGAATCGCCGCATCCATGCGCGAGCTTGTCGGATGCCTGACTGGAGTGAGGGTCATCTACCCAATGGGCGGCCCCGGATGAGTTCGTATAAATCTGGCGCACCTCGATGGCCAGGCCTGGCATGCGATTGAGTAGTCTCGAGACGGCCCGCTTGAGACGCGGCCTGCTCTGGAGAAAGCCCCCTCCGGCGTGCACTGCAGATGCCAATGTCTTTCTCGCTGTTTTCTTCATCTTCTGCATCGGCCGGGGGGTGATACGCAATTTCATCCCGCGCTGGCGTAAGCGGGTCCAGCATCTGCCCATGAACCTGAGCGGCCGGGTGATCCGCCAGGAGGTACTGCCGTAGACGGCCTCTAGTTGCGCGGCTTGTTGACGCGCGATGGCTTCTACCCGGGTGGCGCACGCTTCGGCCTCTGTGGCACGCCGCTCTGCTTCGCCGGCACGGGCGCTGGCCTGTGTGGCGATTGCCTCCGCTTGAGTGGCATGGGCGCTGGCCTGTGTGGCGATTGCCTCCGCTTGAGTGGCATGGGCGTGCAACGCCTCGAAGCGGGTCTCGAGACTTCCTTGAAACCGTCCCGCCAGGTCTTCCAGACTGAGGCCATGATGCTGCTCGAAGAGCGGATCGAGCGCCACCATCAGGCCGGCATCGCCTTCTTTTTGCGCAATGACGGCATAGTCGGGACTCACGCCGGTGAGGACGTCATACAGGCTGGGCGCATCGCTTGCCCGCAATCCTTCCGCTTCCTGCTGGCGGAGGATCTTGACCCGGGCGAACCCCGTTTGCTCGGGTAGAAAGGCGAGTAGCTGGGTGGGAAGGGGGCGAACATGGGTCGGGTCGAGATAAAAACTCGAAGTTCCGACGACGAGATTCTCCGGATTCGGGGTCTCGAGAATCAAGAGCCCGCCCGGTTGCAGCACCCGCAAGGCCTCGCGCACGAGTTCCTGCAATGCGGCAAAGGGCAGGTGTTCTGCAATGTGAAAACCCGAAACGACGCCCTGGCTTCGATCGGGAAGATTCCTGATGAATTCGATGGCATCGCCGGCATGGACTTGCAGGTTGCGCTCGCGGCAGGCAGACAGCATGCCTTCATCCATGTCCACCCCGAGCGGGGAAAAGCCATGTTCCTGGAGCAATTCCAGCCACTCGCCCCGCCCGCAACCGAGGTCGAGTACCGGATAACAGGCTTCCTGCTGCTGCAATTGCAAGAGGAAGGGCAAATAAATCTGCAGTCTCGATTTTATGGTTTCACGAGAACCCCGAAACCTATCCTCGAAGTGTCTATAGAAATCGTCACGCATCGAGCATCTCCACTTTGGGGGGGAGCCAGGCAGAACCCACGAATGGCGGTTTGTCGAGATTCACTACCGAAAAAAGACAGGCGAGGTCGAGCCACTGGTAGTTTTTCTCGATATGGTTGTCCCGCGTATGGAGCGCGACGGATACCGAATAACTCCCCGCCCCAAGGTTGGCTTGAAATTCAAACCTGCACAAGAGCGCCTGATCTTCCACCAGATTCGTGATCGGGCAACCCAGGTTGAAGGTGTTGGTTCCAAAGATCGCCTGCCCGGACCGATCCTTGATCATGTAGCCGATCACGAGTTCGGGCAGCACCGCCTTCGACCTGATTTTCACCACGAGGCGGACAGGCTGCTCGACAGCGACGACTTCGACGGCCTGCCCATGGCTATCTTGCAGCACGACCGCTTCGATGACCGCTTCGCCGGTGCCCGATAGGGTCTGCAGCCGCCCTTCCGGGGTGCTGATCTGATGGATCTTCTGATCCTGGTGGCCGGCGAGGAGGGCATTGTAGTAATCCATCACCGCATCCGGCTCGCCTTCCATGGCGAGTACGCCGGCATCGAGCAGTATGGCCCGGTCACAGATGCTCTGGATGGTCAGTTTGTCGTGGCTGACGAGCAGGAGGGTGGTCCCCTTCCTGCGAAAATCCCGGATGCGCTCGAAACTCTTGTGCTGGAAATAGGCATCCCCGACCGAAAGGGCTTCATCGACGATGAGCACATCCGGCCGGGTGGCGGTGGCCACGGCAAAGGCGAGGCGCACTTGCATGCCGCTCGAATAAACCCGGACGGGCTGGTCGATGTAGTCGCCGATTTCGGCGAAGGCTTCGATTTCCGGCATGAGGCGAGTCATTTCCGCACCACTGTAGCCGAGTAGCTGGCCGGCCATATGGGCGTTTTCCCGGCCAGTGAATTCAGGGTGGAATCCCATGCCCAGTTCCAGGAGGGCCGCCACATGTCCCGTGATTTGCACGCTTCCCGTGGTGGGTTGGGTCGTCCCGGCAATCATCTTGAGGAGCGTGCTCTTGCCCGAGCCATTGATGCCAATGATGCCGACCGCCTGACCCGGCTCCACCTTGAACGAGATGTTTTGCAAGACCCAATGCAACTGGTGCCGGACGGCCTTCAAGGGTCCTAGCCATTCCAGCAGGCGTGACCAGCGGTCCGGATAGTACTTGTAGGCTTTTCCCAGCCCGATGACATTGATCGAGCCCATCAGAGTTCATCCACCATGTCGCCCGCGTGCCGCCGAAAAAGATGCCCGCCCAGGAGGCAGAGCAGGATGCCGGCCAGGGCAGGATAGAGGAGGGTTTTCCAGTCCGGCCATGCGCCTTGCAGCACCACGCCTTGGATGGCAGTGATGAGGCCGGTCATCGGGTTCATGGCGACGATCGGCTCGGCGTAGGCGGGCAGGATATTCCTGGGATAGACGATCGGGGTGAGCCAAAACCAGAAGGTGATCAGGATGCCGAAGAGTTGCCCGACGTCACGAAAAAAAACATTGAGGACCCCGAGCACCAGCCCGAGTCCTGCCGAAAACAGCACCAGAAGCAGTACGACCGGCAGCAGTGCCAGATATGGCAAGCCGGGAAACAGACCGGAAAAAATCATGAAACCCGTGAATAGACCAAATACGATGCAAAAATTCAGCACCCCATTGGCAATCACGATGACGGGCAGGCACAAACGGGGAAAACAGATCTTCTTGAGCATGTTGGCATTTTCCAGGAACATGCTCTGTGACCGGGTTGCAATCTCCGAAAACAAGCCCCAGCCGAGGATGCCGGCGCAAAGAAACATGCCGTAGCCGTAGGTGCTTTCGACGCCGGGGAGTTTGGTGTGCATGATTTTCGAAAAAATCACCGTATAGACCGTGATCTGGGCCAGCGGATTGAGAATGACCCAGAAAGCCCCCAACAGGGAATTCCTGTATCGGGACTGAAAATCCCGCCTGATATTGCCCAGAATGAAGCCTCGATACAACCAGACGGGTCGTAGAAATGTCAGCATGGAAAACATCCTGATTCGGGAAGGGATCGTGTCGTTCCACACAACTTAAGCAGCATTGCGGTTTTTATTTAAAATCATGCAGTTGGTCGATTCTTGCAATTACGCTGCCTTTTTGCAAAGATTCCATATGAATCAATTACTTGACAAGTCCGTTGGCATCGAGTCGCCATGCCGGATGAGTTGTGCGAAATGGCATGGGGTCGGAGGGTCGTTGCGTCCCTGGCTCAGATATGGCTACCCTGGCCTGACCCGGGAAGCGTGATATTGTAGTACATTCATAGGGTATTCCCTACCAACACAGGCTCGCCCGGCCTGGTGTTGCAGGGCTTCATTTTTGTGCGGTGTGCGACTTCGTACCCATTCCTTGCCATGACAACCACGCTTCCTCCTGATTCCACTCCTGCCCCGGATTCCTCTTCTGCGCCGGCAGGCCCCAAGCCGGATGCGATCACGGTCAATCTGCACAATATCCCCATGCTGCGGGGGCTGGACCCGGAAACGATGAGTTTCGTTGCCCGCTCCCTGACCGTGAAGCGGGTGGGCAAAGGGGTCCATGTGCTGCACAAGGGCGGGCCGGGGGATCATCTGCTGTTCTTGCTGGCAGGCCGCCTGCAGGTGGTGGATATCACGATGGAGGGGAAGGAGATCGGGCTTTCCTTCATCGAACCGGGGGATTATTTCGGCGAGCTTTCGATCATCGACGACCTGCCCCGCTCGGCTTCGATCGTGGCCTGCGAGGTCTCGCTGATCGCGCTTTTGCCGCGGCCCCAGGCCCAGGCGCTGATCTACAAGAATCCCCTGGTGGCCGAACGGGTCCTGAAGCGGATGACGGCTTCCCTGCGCGCTTCTTCCAACTATCGCGCCATCCTCGGCTTGCCCAATGCCTTTCAGCGCGTGTATGCCCTGCTGCAGCAGTTCACCATCACTGCCCCCGGCGGCCTGGTGGTGATCGAGAAATTGCCGACCCAGCAGGAAATGGCGATCATGGTGAATACCAGCCGGGAAACCGTGTCCCGCGCGGTCCAGGGCTTGATCCAGCGCGGCATCGTGGAAAAAGACCTGCGCCGCCTCATCGTGCGCAAGCCGGCCGAGTTGCTGGCGGCGGCTTCGGCCGAACAACCCTTCAGCGCGGGATCCCTCATCCGGTGAATGCAGCATCCGCACAGCAGGGAGGGGCGATGGCCGCCTTGGCATTGGGCGCCCTCCTGAGCCTCATCGACCCATGAAGATCCTTGTCAATGGCGTCCAGCTTCTTGCGCCACTTACTGGCATCGGCCAGTATGTCCGGTATTTGTTCACGGCCATGGAGAACATGGCGGCAACGGATGTGCATGTTTTTTATGGGCGAAACTTCAGACCGGGTGTCAGCCTCCCTTCTGCCCGGAAAGCGCAATTGTTGCGCCAAGGACATGAACTGCTGCAGCGCTTCCTGCCCAACCCCCGCGCTTTGCGCAAAGCGCTGGAGCGTCAGTGCTTTGCCTGGCAGGCCCGTAAATTCGGCAAGGATTGCATTTATCACGAGCCGAATTTCATTGCCCTGCCTTATGACGGCCCGCTGGTGCTGTCGATCCATGATCTTTCTTGCTTCGATCATCCCGAAATGCATCCGGAGGAACGGGTGCGCCTGATGCAGCGGGATCTGCCGGGCTCGATCGAGCGGGCCGATCAGATCATCGTGATTTCCCAGGCGACGGGGCTGGCCTTGCAGCGCTGGTTTGGCGTGGCGCCAGCGCGTATCAACCTGACGTATCTGGCTGCCGATGCGCGTTATCACCCCCGCGCCGGGGTTTTGTTGCAAGCCACGCTGGCGCGGTTCGGCTTGGTGCCCGGGGAATATGTGCTGAGCGTGGGAACCCTGGAGCCGCGCAAGAATCTCCCTGCCCTCTTTGCCGCTCATGCCGGCTTGCCGGAGGCTTTGCGCCAGCGGTTTCCCCTGGTGGTGGCAGGGATGCGGGGCTGGCATCAGGCGGAGGCCCTGAACGCTTCCTCGGCGGCGATGGCGCGCGGGGAGTTGCGTTTGCTGGGCTATGTGCCGGATGCCGCGGTGCCTGATCTTTACGCCGGCGCCGCGGCATTTGCTTATCCTTCCCGCTATGAAGGCTTTGGTCTGCCCCCGCTGGAGGCCATGGCATCGGGGGTTCCGGTCATCACTTCGAATCGCACTTCCCTGCCGGAGGTGGTGGGGAGCGCGGGCTTGATGGTCGATCCGGATGATGTGGATGGCTTGCGCGAAGGTTTGCGGCGCCTCCTGGAAGACCGGGTGTTTGCCGCGACGCTGGGGGAGGCGGGCCGGCTGCGTTCCCGTTCCTTCAGTTGGGAGCGGTGCGCCCGTGAAACGCAGGCAGTGTATGCCAAGGTGTTGCAGCAACGGGGGCTGGGTTCATCTTGATGGATTCTGCGGGGCCGCGTCTGAGTAGTGCGATGGGCATCAGGATGCTGGTGGGGCTGCTGGCCTGCTGCCTGGTTGTTGGCGTGGAGATTTTGCGCCCGGAACCGCTCAACCGGGTCGATGAGAGCATGCGGGATCTGGCGCTGCAGGCATTTGCCCGGGGCGAGCCTGAAACCCGCGTGGCGGTGATCGACATCAACGACGCTGCGCTGCGCGAACTGGGGCCCTGGCCCTGGCCGCGCAGCCGTCTTGCCGATCTGGTGGAGATGCTGTTGATGGACTACGGCGCCCGGGCGGTGGGGCTCGATATCGTTCTTCCCGAGGCCCGGCGGGACGATGTGGCGGGGGATCTGCGCCTGGCCAATCTGGCCCGGTACGCGCCTCTGGCTCTGGCGCAGATCCTCGATTACACCCCCCGGCCGGTCCTCTTGCTGCAGGGCGTCCCCGCGGCCGCCCTGGCGCCTTTGCCAGACCGGCACCCGCCTGAGGCCCATGGGTTCATCGGCAATCATGCCGGGCTGAGCGCTGCGCGCTGTGTGGGCAATATCGGCTACCGGCCGGATGCGGATGGCGTGCTGCGCCATGTTCCCCTGGTCTCCGGGTTTCAGCACGGCTGGTATCTGCATCTGGCGCCGAGCCTGCTCTACTGCGCCGCCTCCCGCGAGGCGCCAGAGCGGTATCTGCCGGAAATTCCCCTGGGCTGGTGGCGCGTTCCGTTCCGGCACCGCCTGGAGGCTTATACCGTGATCCCCGCGGCTACCTTGCTGGCGGGCCAGGTGGACAAGGAATGGATTGAGGGGCGCTATGTGCTGGTGGGCTCTTCTTCCCTGAGCCTGGGCGACCGCATCAGCATTCCCCTGGCGCCCCTGGCGTCCGGCGTCATGGTGCATGCCCAGAGTGTTTCCGCCTTGCTCGACATGGCCGAGGGCAAGTTGCCGCCGGTCCGGGACGGGCGCCCCTGGCTGCTGGCCTGGAGTGTGTCCAGCCTTGTCTTTGCCATGTTCTGGATTGCCCGCTGGCCGGCCTGGCGCAGCGTGACCTTGCTGCTGGTCCTGGCGGGGGCCTGGGTCGCCCTGGCGCTGTGGGGGGTGTGGCAGCAGTTCGAGGGCTCGGTGATGGCGCCGCTGTGGGGTTATCTGTTCCTGCTCATGGCGGCCATTCCCCATGAGTGGCGCCAGTCCCAGCGCCAGATTCAGCGCATTACCGAGACCTTGTCCCATTATGTGGCGCGGCCTGTGCTCGATGAGTTGCTGCGCCAGGGCATCACCTACAGCCTGGAGCCCCGCTTGAAGGAGGTGACGGTGCTGATTGCGGATATGGAAAGCTATACCCGCACGACTTCGTCCTTGTCCCTGGAGGCGGCGGCGGAACTCACCAAGGGTTTCCTGGATTGCCTGACCCGGCCCGTGCTGGAGCATGGCGGGACGCTGGATCGTTACACCGGCGACGGTCTGGTGGCCTTCTGGGGGGCGCCGCTGGATTGCCCGGATCAGGCGGATCAGGCGGTGAGTGCGGCCCTGGAGATTCTGGATGCGGTGAGCCGCTTCAATGCTGCCCGGGTGGCCCGGGGGCAGGCGGCGGTGCGGGTCCGGATGGGGATCGAGCATGGGCAGGCCCTGGTGGGCGACCTGGGCACCCCTTTTCGCAGTACCTATACCGCGGTGGGGGATTGCATCAATTTTGCGTCGCGGCTGGAAGGCGCCGCCCGGGATTTGCCGACGTCGCTGGTGATCGGCCCTTCGGCCAACGCCAGGTTGCAAACGCATGCGACGCAGGCGGTGGGTACGATCCGGCTGCGCGGCACGGATCGGGTGATCGATGTTTTTTCGGTCAGCCGCGCGGCGACGACGACTGGCGCGATCTAGCCGCGGCGCGCAGTTCCCGCAGCTTGGCGTATTTGCAAAAGCTGTTGAAACAGCCGATGGCGATGTGCACGAGGCCCGGCAGGCCGTCGCGAAAGCCCTGGCGCAGCAGGTAGAAACGGCCGAAACGGAATAGCGGGCTGCAGAGCAGATGCAGCACGCTGGCGCTTTTGTCCAGGGCATGGGCGCGCTCGGCGGCCAGGGTGGTGTAGCGATTTTGCTTGGCGAGGTAGGCTTCCAGGGTTTCGGCGGAGTCATGCAGCAGGTCGCCGGCCAGCTTGCCGCAGGTGGCGCCTTGCCGCAGTTCGACTTTTTCATGCACGGGATCGAAGGACCAGCGCGCCTGACGCCGGTCGAAGAGGCGCAGGCTCCAGTCGGGATAGCCTTCGCCGTGGCGCAGGTAGCGGCCCATGAAGCGGTTGCTGCGGCGAAAACGATAGGCCGCGCAGGCCGGCTGCTGCAGGCATTGCGGGATGGCCGCTGCCAGCGCCGGACTCAGTCGTTCGTCGGCATCGAGGCAGAGCACCCAGTCGTGGCGGGCCTGCTCCACGGCGTATTGCTTCTGCCGGCCATAACCGAGCCATTCTTGAACAATCACCCGGGCCCCCAGGCGCTGAGCCAGGGCCACGGTGTCGTCACGGCTGCCCGAATCGACCACCAGCACCTCGGCGGCAAACGGCACGCTGGCGATGCAGGCCGCCAGCTGGGTGGCGGCATTCCGGGTGATGATGACGAGGGACAGGGGGGGGTGGCTCACCTGCCCGGCGGGTGTTTCTGGCGGGGCTTCCTGATCGGGGGCTGGGCTCGGTTCGGTCACGGTTCCTGGTCGCTATAATGCGGGTCTTTGAAGCCGTTCATTCTACCTCCATGCCTGGTTCTGGCTCCCTCCCGAAAAACATCCTGCTGGTCAAGACCTCCTCGCTGGGGGATGTGATCCACAATCTGCCGGTGGTCAGCGACTTGCGCGCCCATTTTGCCGGTGTCGGGATCGACTGGGTGGTGGAGGAAAGCTTTGCCGATATTCCCCGGCTGCATCCGGGGGTCCGGGACATCATTCCCGTCGCCTTGCGGCGCTGGAGAAAACGCCTCTGGTCTCCCGCGACCTGGGCCGAGATCGGCGCCGCCCGGCATCAGATCGGGGCAAGGGAGTATGACGCGATCATCGATACCCAGGGCCTTCTGAAAAGTGCCTGGCTTGCCCGCCTGGCCCGGGGGCCGCGCCTGGGCCACCATGCCGACTCGGCCCGGGAGCCCCTGGCCGCGCGCTTTTATGATGCGGGCTTGTTCGTTCCCAGGACCTTGCATGCGGTGGAGCGCAACCGGCGCCTGGCGGCCGCCGCCCTGGGATATTCGCCCGGCCCGGAACTGGATTACGGCCTGCCCCGGCAGGCGGAGAATCAGCACAGCCTTACCGTGGTGCTGCTGACGGCCACGAGCCGCGCCGACAAGCTGTGGCCGGAGGCGCATTGGGTCAGCCTGGGCCGGGCCCTGGCCCGCCGCGGCCTGACGCCGCTGCTGCCCGGCGGCAATCCGCTGGAGCGGCAGCGGGCGCTGCGCCTGGCCAGCCAGATTCCCGGGGCCCAGGCCATTCCTCCGATGTGCCTTGCGGATCTGGCCCGGTTGCTGGCTCACGCCCGCCTGGCGGTGGGGGTGGATACGGGCCTTTCGCACCTGGCTGCCGCCGTCGATACCCCGATCGTGGCGCTTCATACTGCCACCGACCCGGGCTTGACCGGGGTGCTGGGCCAGGGCTGGGTCCGCAATCTGGGGGGCAAGGGTCAAGTTCCGACGGTGCAGGAAGTCCTGAACCAGATCGCCCACTTCCTGCCCCGCTCCGCCTCCGCCTGAGATGGCCCGCCTGGTCTACTGCCTGCTGCTGTATCTGGCCAGCCCGCTAGTGTGGCTGCGCCTGTTCTGGCGCAGCCGCCGCCAACCCGGATACCGGGAACATCTGGCCGAGCGCTGGGGCCGTTATCCGCAGCCGGCCCCCGCCGCGCCCCTGATCTGGGTGCACGCGGTTTCGGTGGGGGAGACCCGGGCCGCCCAGCCGCTGGTGGAGGGCCTGCTGGCCGCCTACCCCGATCATCAGCTGCTGCTGACCGGCATGACCCCCACCGGCCGGGCTGCGGCGCTGCAATTGTTTGGCGCCGTGGCGCGGGTGCGGCTGGCTTATCTGCCCTATGACTATCCGGGTGCGGTGGAGCGCTTCTTGCGCCATTTTTCGCCCCGCCTGGGGGTGCTGATGGAAACCGAGATCTGGCCGAACCTGCTGGCCGCGGCGGCCCGGCGCCAGATTCCGGTGCTGCTCGTCAATGCCCGCCTGTCGCATCGTTCCGCCCGGGGCTACTGCCGTATTGCGGCCCTGGTCCGCCCGGCGCTGCAGACCCTGGCCGCCGTGGCGGCGCAGACCGGGGCGGATGCCAGCCGGCTGGCAGGCCTGGGCGCCCGCCATATCCACGTCTGCGGCAATCTCAAATTCGATGTCGCGCCCCAGCCGGAACTGCTGGCGCT
>NZ_JBASOH010000012.1:0-10864 GCF_049658005.1 Azovibrio sp.
GGCGGGCACCCGGGCGATTTCCTCGCCGGTGGCGGGGTTGGTGACGGCCAGGGTGGCGCCGCTATCGGCTTCGATCCAGGCGCCGCCGATCAGGCAGCGGGTAACGAGCAGTTCCGGTGATTGAAGTTTCATGGCTTGAAAATCTCCAGAAAAAATACATACTTGAGACTGTTTTCCTCGAAAGGCACTCAGGTATGGACAGGTGGATTGGGCAGCGCGGCTTATTATGCGCCCTCCTCGCCGCGCTCGGGCTGGCCGGCTGCGGCGGCCTGGGTAGTTTCGGCAGCTGGGGTGGCGATACGGGCGGCAATACCGGCAGCAACACGGGTGCGGCCGTCTCCCGCCGCGCCCTGGAGCCGACGCCTCAGGGCAAGGAAGTGGTGATGTATGCCTTGAGCCTGATCGGCACCGGCTACCGTTTCGGCGGCAAGAATCCGGAAGCGGGCCTCGATTGCTCGGGCATGGTGAGCTACATCTACACCCAGGCCGCTTCGGTGCAGCTGAGCGGCAGTGCCGCCGACCTCGCGCAAAAGGGCCGCCCGGTCACGCACCAGAGCCTGCGCCCCGGCGACCTGGTCTTTTTCAACACACTCAACCGGCCCCGCTCCCATGTCGGCATCTACATCGGCGACCGGCGCTTCGTGCATGCGCCTTCCAGGAACGGCCAGGTCAGGATCGAACGGCTGGATAGCGGCTACTTTGCCAGCCGCTTCGAGGAGGCCCGGACCTACTTCGATTGAAGCGCCTTGAAGCGCCGCCCCGGGCCTGGCGGCGGACGAGGCGCCGGTGCTGAACGCCCTGCCAGCCGTGAGCGGGATCACTGCGGATCACTGCGGATCACTGCGGGATCACTGCGGATCACCGCGGGATTACTGCGGGATTACTGCGGGATCACTTCTTGCGGGACATGGCAATCAGGGCATCGGTGTTGGCCAGCAGTTGTTCAAAGCCATTGCCCTGCACGCGGTACTTGCCTTCCACCACGAGGGTGGGAACGCTGTCGATGCCCATGGCCTTGCCGAGTTGTTCGGCGCGCTTCAGCTTGCTCATGACGCCAAAGGAATTGAAGGCGTCGGAGAATTTCCTGGCCTCGCCGCCCTGGCGCACATACCACTCACTCATGCTCTTTTCGTCATAGAGACGCAGGCGCTGGCCGTGCAGGGCGGCAAAGACGGCGTCGTCCATTTTCGCCAGGTCGCCGGTCGCCTCCAGGGTGTAGTAGAGGCGGGCCAGGTTGCCCCAGGCGGCATTCCAGAGCACGGGCACGCGGCGAAAAGCCACCTCGGCGGGCTGCTTTGCGGCCCAGGCCTTGATCATGGGGTGAAATTCGTTGCAGTGGCCGCAGCCGTAGGAGAAGAATTCGATCACCTCGATCTTCTTCGGGTCTTCCTTGATCTGGGGGCTGGTCAGCAGGATGTAATCCTGACCGGATACTGGATTGCTCTGGGCAGCGGTCGCCAGGGGAATGGCGCCGATGGCCAGCAGGGCGGTGGCGGACAGGAAACGGCGGCGGCTCGCGTGCATATTCACTCCTTCGGGATGAGGGCGGTATCGACGCCAGCCTTGGCCAGTTCAGACCGGACCTTGTTGGCGTCCTCGAGTTTGGTATAGGGCCCCAGGCGCAGGCGGAAGTAGGTCTTGTCCTGCACCATCACCTGCTGCACCGAGGCTTCCAGACCCATCATGGCCAGGTTGGCCTTGAGGTTGTCGGCATCTTCGGCCCGGCTGAAGGAACCGGCCTGCAGGTAGTGGGGCTTGCCGGGCTTCTCGGCGGCCGCTTTGGGCTCCTCTCCGGGGTCCTTGGCGTCGGCTGGTTTGACCTCCGCCGTCCTGGGTAATTCCTTGCCGGCTACGGCTTCGGCCTTGCCAGGCAGCGCTTCGGCCTTGCCGGGCAGAATGTCGTAGAACTGGAAGCGCTTTTCCGGCACCGGGTCGCCGGGCTTGCCGGGCAGGGCCACGGGCGGCTGGTCTGGCTTGGTGCTGCTGCTGGGGGCCTGCTGGACCTTGTTGACAAAGGGGGTCGGGGATTTGTTCATGTACCAGACCACCCCGGCGGCAAGCACCACCCCCAGCACCAGGCCGATGAACATGCCGATCAGGGTGCCGCCAGCGGATTTCTTGCGGGGGGCGGGTTTTCTGGATTTCACATCGCGACTCATGGCAACTCCTTACATGCTGGCCGGGCAGGATACACCCAGCATGCCCATGCCGTTGCGGATGACCTGGCGCACGGCGGCGGCCAGGGCCACCCGGGCCAGCTTCAATTCTTGATCTTCCACCAGCATCCGCTCGGCGTTGTACCAGGCGTGGAACTCGGCGGCCAGGTCCTTCAGGTAGAAGGCCACCTGATGAGGGGCCAGGTCGCGGGCGGCGGCTTCGATGACTTCGGGAAACTCGGCGAGCCGGGAGGACAGCGCCAGTTCCCGGGGGTTGTCGAGCCGGGCCAGCCTGGCGTCGGTCAGACTGGCGGCGTCACCGCCCCACTGGTTCATCACCGAACAGATCCGGGCGTGGGCGTACTGGATGTAGTAGACCGGGTTTTCGTTGCTCTGGCTCTTGGCCAGGTCGAGGTCGAAGTCGAGATGCTGGTCGGCCTTCCTGAGCACATAGAAGAAGCGGCAGGCGTCGTTGCCCACCTCGTCGCGCAGCTCCCTGAGGGTGACGAACTCGCCGGAGCGGGTGGACATGGAGGCCTTCTGGCCGTTGCGGTAGAGCACGGCGAACTGGACCAGCACCACCTGCAATTTTTCCGGATCGAGTCCCAAGGCTTGAATGGCGCCCTTGACCCGGGCAATGTAGCCGTGGTGGTCGGCGCCCCAGATGTCGATGATCCTGTCGAAACCGCGCTCGTACTTGTTGAGGTGGTAGGCGATGTCGGAGGCGAAATAGGTGTAGATGCCGTTCTCGCGCTGCACCACCCGGTCCTTCTCGTCGCCGAAGGCGGTGGATTTGAACCACTTGGCGCCGTCCTGGACGTAGAGGTAGCCGGCGTTTTCCAGTTTCTCGACACAGCGGGCCACGAGGCCGGTATCGAACAGGGACTTTTCGGAGAACCAGACATCGAAATGAACGCCGAATTCCTCCAGGTCGCTGCGCCCGTCGGAGAGCTGCTGCGTCAGGGCGTGCTGGTGCACCGCGTGCCAGTCCTCGCCCAGCAGGGCCTTGGCGTTGGCGATCAGGGCATCCAGGTGGCTCTCCCGCTGGGCCTTGGCTTCCGGGTCGTCCCGGGCGGGGTCGGGGATGCCCGGGGTAGCGGCCAGCACGGCTTCGGCGGGGCGCACATAGCGGTCGGCCCTGGCGGTTTTCAGCTGTTCGGCCATGCTGCGCACATAGTCGCCCTGGTAGCCGTTGGGAGGAAAGTCGATGCTGCAGATGCCATGCAGTTCGAGGTAGCGCAGCCAGGTGGAGAGGGCCAGGATGTCCATCTGCCGGCCCGCGTCATTGACGTAATACTCCCGGGTCACGTCCCAGCCGGCATAGGCCAGCAGGCTGGAGAGGCTGGCCCCGTAGGCGGCGCCGCGGCCATGGCCGACATGGAGCGGCCCGGTGGGATTGGCGGAGACGAATTCCACCTGCACCTTCTGGCCGCCGCCCAGGCGGGAGCGGCCAAATGCCTCGCCGGCTTCCAGCACGGTCTTGACCGCGCGGGTCTTGCTGCCGGAATCGAGGGTGAAATTGATGAAGCCGGCCCCGGCCACCTCGGCCTTGACCACCAGGCTGGAAACAGGCAGTTCGGCAAGGAGGCGCTGGGCGATCTCGCGCGGATTCTTCTTCAGGGCCCGGGCCAGCTGCATCGCCAGGTTGGTGGCAAAGTCGCCGTGGCCCGGGTCCCGGGGGCGTTCCAGCTGGATCGGAGTGTCCGCCGCAGCGGGGGCGACGCTGGCCAGGGCCTGCTGCAGCAGGGCGGTCAATTGAGTCTTGGAATCGTGGGCCATTGAATTTTTGGCGAAGGCAAAGGGGGGAATTATACCCAGACAGACCGGATTGCCACTGGCAACGATGCCGCAAGGCAGCGTTGTTGCTGCCGTGGTTTGCGCCTACACTGGATGCCCCAGCCACCCCAATGACAGGAGAATGACCATGGCAAGCATGATGAGAGCCGCAGTTTTTGTCGCACCCGGACGCATCGAACTGGCCGAGAAGCCGATTCCCGATGTCGGCCCCAACGAGGCCCTGGTCCGCATCACGACCACGACCATCTGCGGCACCGATATCCATATTCTCAAGGGCGAATATCCGGTGGCCAAGGGCCTTACCGTGGGGCACGAGCCGGTCGGGGTGATCGAGAAGCTGGGCAGCGCCGTGCGCGGTTACCACGAAGGCCAGCGGGTGTTGGCCGGGGCGATCTGCCCCAACTTCAATTCCTATGCCGCCCAGGACGGGGTTCCTTCCCAGGATGGCAGCTATCTGATCGAATCCGGCAAGTGCGGCTGTCACGGCTACAAGGCCACCGCCGGCTGGCGTTTCGGCAACATGATCGACGGCACCCAGGCGGAATACGTGCTGGTGCCCGATGCCCAGGGCAACCTGGCGCCGATCCCCGACGGCCTCACCGACGAGCAGGTGCTGATGTGTCCGGACATCATGTCCACCGGCTTCAAGGGCGCCGAAAATGCCAACATCAAACTCGGCGATACCGTGGTGGTGTTCGCCCAGGGCCCGATCGGGCTGTGCGCCACCGCCGGCGCCCGGCTGCTGGGGGCGACCACGATCATCGCCGTCGATGGCAACGACCATCGCCTCGGCATCGCCAAGGTGCTGGGCGCCGACGTGACCCTCAATTTCCGCAACTGCGACGTGGTCGATGAAGTCATGAAGCTGACCGGCGGGCGCGGCGCCGATTCCTCCATCGAAGCCCTGGGGACGCAATCCACGTTTGAATCCGCCCTGAAGGTCCTGAAGCCGGGCGGCACCCTGTCCAGCCTCGGGGTGTATTCGAGCGACCTGAGCATTCCCCTGGGCGCCTTTGCCGCCGGCCTGGGGGATTACCGCATCAATACCGCGCTCTGCCCGGGCGGCAAGGAGCGCATGCGCCGCTTGATGAATGTGCTGGCGGCGGAGCGGCTCGACCTGGGCGTGCTGGTGACCCACAAGTACGCTCTCGATGACATCGTGGCTGCCTATGATCTGTTTGCCCATCAGCGCGACGGCGTCCTGAAGATCGCCATCAAGCCCTGAGCCACCCTTCGTTTCGCACCCGCCTGGCGCTCATCCGCCAGGCTTTTTTTTGCGGGTCACTGGAGCCAAGGGGCCAAGGGCGCGGGGTGGGGGGTTCGGGTCTCGCCCAGGCAATCCTGTCCCTGAAATCCGCGACTTGCCTCACTTTTCAGGCTAAACTTGACCGCTTGATTTTTTAGCCCTGCCATGCGCCTTTTCCGTCTCATCAAGATTCTCGCCGTCGCCAGCCAATACGGGCTGGATTCGATGGTGCTCGAACTAGAGCCCTCCGGGCGGCTGGCGCGGCTCGCCAACGCCCTGCAGTTCTGGCGCGATCTTTCCCTCCCCAGGGGCGTGCGCCTGCGCCAGGCCCTGGAAAATCTGGGGCCCATCTTCGTCAAGTTCGGCCAGATGCTCTCTACCCGGCGCGACCTGCTGCCCCAGGACATCGCCGACGAGCTGGCCCGGCTGCAGGACCAGGTGCCACCCTTTTCCTCCGCACTGGCCTTGAAAGAGATCGAAAAGGCCTACGGCAAACCCGCCTCCGAGGTGTTTACCGAATTCGACCCGGTGCCGGTGGCCTCGGCCTCGATCGCCCAGGTCCATTTCGCCCGCCTGCCCGATGGCAAGGAGGTGGCGGTGAAGATCCTGCGCCCCAACATGCACGGCGTCATCGAGCATGATCTGGCCCTGATGGACGCGGCGGCGATGCTGCTGGAAAAAATCTGGGCCGACGGCAAGCGCTTGAAGCCCCGGGAGGTGGTGGCGGAATTCGCCAAATACCTGCGCGACGAGCTCGACCTGATGCGCGAGGCCGCCAACTGTTCGCAGCTGCGCCGCAATTTCGAGGGCTCGCCCCTGTTGATGGTCCCGGAAGTGTTCTGGGACTGGTGCGGCCCCACGGTGATGGTGATGGAACGCATGCACGGCACGCCCATTTCCCGGATCGAGGAGTTGCGCGCCCAGGGCATCGATCTGGAGCAGCTGTCCATGGCCGGGGTGGAAATTTTCTTCACCCAGGTGTTACGGGACGGTTTCTTCCACGCCGACATGCACCCTGGCAACATCTTCGTCCATGCGGACGGGCGCTACATCGCCCTCGATTTCGGCATCGTCGGCACCCTCACCGATTCCGACAAGAACTACCTGGCCCAGAATTTCATCGCCTTCTTCCGCCGCGACTACAAGCGGGTGGCGGAGGTTCATATCGAATCGGGCTGGGCTCCGGAGAACACCCGGGTGGATGAATTCGAGGCCGCCATCCGCGCCGTCTGCGAACCCATCTTCGACCGTCCCCTGAAGGATATTTCCTTCGGCAAAATCCTGTTGCGCCTGTTCCAGACCAGCCGCCGTTTCAATGTGGAAATCCAGCCGCAGCTGGTGATGCTGCAAAAGACCTTGCTCAACATCGAGGGCCTGGGCCGGCAGCTGAACCCGGACCTGGATCTGTGGAAAACCGCCAAGCCTTTTCTGGAACGCTGGATGAGCGAGCAGATCGGCTGGCGCGGCGCCTTGAAGGGCGTGCGACAGGAGGCGCCCCAGTGGGCGCGTAGCCTGCCGCAGCTGCCGCGCCTCGTGTACCAGGCCCTGGCCCGGCCGCCCCGCGCCGATCTGGCGCCCCAGCTCGAACGTCTGATCGCCGCCCAGGATCAGCAAAACCGCTGGCTGCTGGTGATCGCCCTGCTCCTGGCCATCATCGGGGCCGCCCAGTTTGTCTAGGTTTTCATGAGCAAGATACCCGCCTCCGAAAGTTTCACACGCGCCCATGTCGAGCAGTGGCTGGGCGAGCACACCCTGAAAAAAGCCGAAGCCTATGTGGATGCGGTGGAGGGGCTGGATGTGAAGGCCCAGCGCATCGTGGGCCAGGTGCAGGGCTCCGCCGCCCAGCCTTATCTGGTGCTGATCCATTTTCTCGGCGACAAGCCGGAGCACGGCATCATATCCGGCTGCACCTGCCCGGTACGGCATCAGTGCAAACATGCGGCGGCGGTGCTGCTGCATGCCCTGCAGGAACGGGACGATCCCGACCGGGTTTCCCCCGGGGTGCTGTCCTGGATCACCGATCTGCGCCATCTGAGCCAGGCGGTGGAAAAGAAGAGCCGGGGCCGGTCCGCAACAGCGAGCAAGGCGCGGCTGTTCTATCACTTCAACTGGCACTCCGGCGAGGTCCGGGTCCGGCCCATGAAGGGCCTGCGTCCCGATACCGCCAAGCCCTGGACCCTCACCGAGAAGGCGCTGGTACAGCCGCCCCAGTTCGTGGAAGACGACGATCTGCCCATCCTGCGCCTGCTCTGGGCCGGGCGGAATCCCTATTTCTTCCAGGATGGCTTTGCCCTGACGCCCCAGAAGGGGGCCGAAGCATTGCACAAACTGCTGAGTTCAGGCCGCTCGATTGCCGGTCAGCCGCCCATCACCCTGGCCGAGGGCCCGGCCCGGCCCGGCCAGATCATCTGGCAGGCCGAGGGCATGGGCCTGCAACAGCCCCGGCTCCTGGCCCAGCCGGAAGCCACCTTGATCATTCCCACCGTCCCGCCCTGGTATCTGGACATGGAAGAAGGCTGGGCCGGCCCCCTGTTGCTGGAACTCTCGCCCGACCTCGCCCAGAAACTCCTGACCTTGCCGCCCCTGTCGCCCAAGGAGGCCGCCCTGGTGGCCGATGCCCTGGCCGAAGTGGCGCCTGGCGTGCCGGTTCCGGCCCATGATCTGGCGGCCCGTTGCCGCCTGGTGGACGAACCGCCCCGGGGCGAGTTGCGCCTCGATACCCTGGAGGTGCACGGCATCCGGGCCTGGCGCGGCTATGACAACAACTTCAATGCCCATGCCTTCGACTACGCCGAGGCCAGCCTGTGCTATGGCGAGGTGCGTCTGGCTTTCGACGACCCCCGGGAATACGTGACCTTGCCCGGCGGCGAGATGCTGCGCCTGAAGCGCCAGCCCGAGGCCGAGGCGAAATTGCTGCAGCAACTTGCCAAGGTCGGGCTGGAGCCGGTGCCCAGCCAGGCCCTGTACTGCTTCGGCAAGCGTCCGGCCAAGCTCTATGGCCTGGCTGCCGAGGCGGACTGGCCGGCCTTCATGGAACAGGGCACCGAAGCCCTGGAGCAGGCGGGCTGGCGGGTCAGCCATGCC
The DNA here is from genome assembly GCF_049658005.1 of Azovibrio sp. Taxonomy (NCBI): domain Bacteria; kingdom Pseudomonadati; phylum Pseudomonadota; class Betaproteobacteria; order Rhodocyclales; family Rhodocyclaceae; genus Azovibrio; species Azovibrio sp. Next base: position 8,284 of record NZ_JBASOH010000012.1, read on the forward strand.
CAGACCTTCCGCCATCATTATCTGGAAGTGGACGCCTGGGAGGCGGACATCAACGAAGGCAGCGGCGGCTGGCTGGACCTGGATATGGGCGTCGTGGTCGAAGGCCAGCGCCTGCCCCTGGCGCCCCTGCTGGCGGACCTGTTCCGCCGCGACGCCCGCTGGCTCGACGCCATTTCCCTGGCCGACATCTCTCCGGACGAATCCATTGAACTGCAAACCGAGGACGAGCGCCGCATCCGGGTCCCCGCCGAGCGGCTGAAGCCCCTGGCCCGGCTTTTGATCGACCTGTTCGACGGCTACAAGGAAGGCCCGCTGCGCCTCTCCCGCCTCGACGCGCCGCGCCTGGAAGAATTGCAGGACCGCAGCCGCTGGCAGTTCCGGGGCGCCGAGGCGGTACACGCCATGGCCGAGCGCCTCAAAGCCAGCATGGGGGTGCAGGATATCGAGCCCCCCGTGGGCTTCAAGCTGGAACTGCGCGACTATCAACGCGCCGGCCTGGCCTGGCTGCAGTATCTGCGCGAACACGGTCTGGCCGGCATCCTGGCCGACGACATGGGCCTGGGCAAAACCGCCCAGGCCCTGGCCCACCTGTTGCTCGAAAAAGAGTCGGGCCGCATGGATCGTCCTTCCCTCGTGGTGCTGCCCACCTCGCTGATCTTCAACTGGAAAAACGAAGCCAGCCGCTTTGCCCCGGACTTGAAGGTGCTGAGCCTGCACGGCCTGGAGCGCAAACAGTTCTTTGACCAGATTCCCGGATACGACGTGGTGCTCACCACCTATCCACTGTTGTGGCGCGATGCCGAAACCCTGCAGCAGCATGAATACCACCTGCTGATTCTGGACGAAGCCCAGACCGTGAAGAATTCCCGCAGCAAGAGCGCCGGCGTGGTGCGCCAGATCAAGGCCCGGCACCGGCTCTGCCTGACCGGCACCCCCCTGGAAAACCACCTGGGCGAGCTCTGGGCCCAGTTCGACTTCCTGCTGCCCGGCTTCCTGGGCGACAGCAAGAGCTTCACCCGCCTGTGGCGCAACCCCATCGAAAAGCAGGGCGACATGATGCGCCGCGACCTGCTGGCCCGCCGCCTCAGACCCTTCATCCTGCGCCGCAGGAAAGACGATGTCGCCACCGAACTGCCGCCCAAGACCATCATCATCCGCACCGTGGAACTGAGCGGGGGGCAGCGCGACCTGTATGAAACCGTGCGCGCCGCCATGGACGAGAAGGTGCGCTCCGAAATCGCCAGCCGGGGCTTTCGGCGCAGCCAGATCGTCATCCTCGATGCCTTGCTGAAGCTGCGCCAGGTGTGCTGCGATCCGCGCCTGGTGAAATCGGCTGTGGCCAGGAAGGTCAAGGAGCGGGCCAAGCTCGACCTGCTGATCGACATGCTGCCGGAGCTGGTGGACGAGGGCCGGCGCATTCTGGTGTTCTCCCAATTCACCTCCATGCTTGATCTGATCCAGGCCGAACTGGAGGCCGCCAAACTCGGCTTTGTGCGCCTGACCGGCGAAACCCAGGACCGGGAAACCCCGATCAAGGCCTTCCAGGCCGGCGCCGCGCCGATCTTCCTGATCAGCCTCAAGGCCGGCGGCGTGGGCCTCAACCTGACGGCGGCCGATACCGTGATCCACTACGATCCATGGTGGAATCCCGCCGTCGAAAATCAGGCCACGGACCGGGCCCACCGCCTGGGCCAGGACAAGCCGGTATTCGTCTACAAGCTGATTGCGGCGGGCAGCATCGAGGAAAAAATTCTCGCCCTGCAGGCAAAAAAGGCGGAACTGGCAGCAGGCATGCTTTCGGAACAGCACCAGACCGACATCAAATTCGGCGAGGCCGACCTGGCCGCCCTGTTCGAGCCTTTGCCCAGCTAACCCAACTTTGCCCAGCTAACCCAAACTCCGGCACCGGATCCGCAAGGGGCCGATCCGGGATCATCGCCCCCTTCTTCAAGCCACTGCTTCCCCATGTCATCCACTGCCGCCCGCCTCATCGACGCCGCCCGCAAGTTGTCGGACGAAGTCGATGCCCTTCCTTTTTCCGCCCCGGTCACCCTCGTCTATAACCCCCTCGACTACGCCTGGGAGGTGCACCGCCGCTATCTCGAGCGTTACGGGTGCGGCACCAGGCGGGTGCTGTTCCTGGGCATGAATCCCGGCCCTTTCGGCATGGCCCAGACCGGGGTGCCGTTTGGCGAGATCAGCGCGGTGCAAGACTGGCTGGGGCTGACGGGGCCGGTGGGCAAGCCGGCGCGGGAGCATCCCAAACGGCCGGTGGAAGGCTTTGCCTGCCGGCGCCGGGAAGTGAGCGGCGAGCGTCTATGGGGCCTGTTCCGGGCGCGTTTCGAGGCGCCGGAAGCGTTTTTTGCCGAGCACTTCGTCGCCAATTACTGCCCGCTCCTGTTCTTTGCCGCAGGCCGCAACCTGACGCCGGACAAGCTGCCGGCAGAGGAGGCCAAACCTTTGCTCGCCGCCTGCGATGCCCATCTCAGGGCGATGGCCGAGGCGCTGCAGCCGGACTGGGTGATCGGCGTCGGGGCCTGGGCGGAACAGCGCGCGAGATTCGCCCTGGCGGGGCTGCCGC
>NZ_JBASOH010000013.1:0-1607 GCF_049658005.1 Azovibrio sp.
CTTTTTTCTTGTTGAGAAGCTAATTTGTTTAATATCTCATCCAGAATTCCAGCCGCCTCGCCGGCTCGAACCATATTTACATATACATCATTAAAAACTTCTGGGAATTTTGCTAACGAGTCACCGAGATTTTTACCGCCTTCTACATCATGGATAATACTGTTTAAAATTTGTTTTAACGCCATTTTTTCAGACAAGTTATTAGATAGAGCATTAAGCGCTCTCAAAAGTGGTACACCAGCTCCAATCATGGTGCTTAATTGTCTAGTAAACATAACTAACTGGTCAGTCTTTACTTTTTTAATGCCAAAAGATATTGTGTTATTGTTTCTTACTTCTTTTGACTTAACCTCTTTAATACTAACTGGCCTTAGCGCTTGTTTTGTTAAGGTGTCAATAACAGCATTTCTATCTTGTGCATCAATCACACCTTCGATACTTTTACCTTTAGAGTCTACCGCTATATAAGAATAATTTGCCATCTTGATTATTCCTTCGTGACCCTTATAACTTCATCAATTGTCGTTTCGCCACGCAAAGCTTTAATTAAGCCATCGGTTTGCATGGTGAGCATACCTTCTTTCATAGCTTGTTCTTGAAGTTGATTACTAGTTGCATTGGCAACGATTAGTTTTTGTATTTCAACAGAATTATTCAATACTTCGTAAATACCAACACGACCCTTATAACCACTTAAAGCGCCATTAGCATTGTCATCAGAGTCATTTTTCCATAGGTTATTTATAGTCGTTTCAGTTGTACCTAAAGGCGTATCTCCACCTACACCCTCGGCTGCTGCCTTTTTCTCTAATTCATGAATATATTTAAAATCTTGACCTGGTTTTAGATTGAACATTTTGATAATCATCTGTTTTTCCTCTTCTGTTGGTTGGTAGCTCTTTCGAGTGTCTTTATTTAGCTTTCTAACTAAACGTTGACCAACTGTTGCTCGTACAGTACTGGCTATCAAGAACGGTTCAATTCCCATATCTAATAACCTTGGTAGGCTAGTTGCTGCATTATTTGTGTGTAAAGTACTAAAAACTAAATGACCAGTTAAGGCTGCTTGTACTCCTAGGTCAGCCGTTTCACTATCTCGTATCTCACCAATCATTATTATATTTGGATCTTGACGCAAAAGTGCCCGCAGTCCATTTGCAAAAGTCATACCAGCTTTTGGATTAGTTTGGGTTTGATTAACACCTTGAATCTTATACTCGACTGGATCTTCGATTGTCGATATATTAACAGTTGGAGTATTTAATATAGTGAGAACACTAAATAGAGTAGTCGATTTACCGCTACCTGTTGGCCCTGTTATTAAGATGATTCCATTAGGCTCGGCCATAGATTTTCTGATATTAGTTATAGCTTGACCCCAAAAACCTAAAGATTCTAAAGAAACCGCCTGATTTGATTCATCCAGAATACGCATTACAACCTTTTCTCCCTCGGTAACTGGTAGAGTGCTAACACGTAGGGCGAATTGTTTTCCGCCAACTTTGATTTTAAATCTTCCGTCCTGTGGTACACGTCTTTCGTCAATTTTTAAATTACTTAAAATTTTTATACGACTGACTAGTGAATTCAACACATTCCTAGGTAAT
>NZ_JBASOH010000014.1:0-1747 GCF_049658005.1 Azovibrio sp.
GGACAGGATAACGAAAAAAAGCGGCCCTAAGCGAATGGGCAGCTTTCCCTTGTACGAAAGTAGAATGCGGTAGATTACACCTTGCCAACGGTAAGATTAACAGGAAGTTAGACCCCATCACCTAGAGATTCAAGCTCGAGACCAACTTAATCCTGAACGGTAATGCTGTATTTGATATACAACTGGGCGATAATGCTACCAACGCCTTGCAAATAACTCTGGAAAAGGCATCTGTTGATGTTACAAGTGAAGGAGAACGATCCAGGATCAGAATAAACAGCGGTAGTCTGGCATCAGGTAGAACACCGGTTCACATGATTATCGAGGGAGATTTTACAGAACGCTCCATGAACCTCTACCTAAACGGGAAGCAGGTTTCTGACTTTGTCCCGTTTGCGGACAGGAAGGCTGAACGAATCGACCTTCTTCGTCTGACCGCCCGGGGGTGCGTGGAGATAGAAGATATCTTCCTGTTCAGTTATGATCCAGCCTTCGACACACCGCAACAACCCATCCGTTCATCCATCAGCCTGGACTAAGACTTTGAGCGAAAGCCGGACGTAAATGGTTGGAATACATTAGGTTTTGATGACAATCACTGGAGAAGAGTCACCCTTCCCGCCGTGTATGGCGGTATCCGTGAGGCGGGAGAGAACTTGTACCTGTGTCATGAAATAGAGCTGGAGCCTTTTGAAAAAGCTACTCTGGAAATCGAAACCATTGATCCTGCCGGAGAGATATGGGTCAATGGTCAGGTGGTGGTTGTCACAAAAGGAAGGCATCCGATAAGACTCGATCTCACAGATTGTCTGAAACCGGGAAAAAGGCATTGCTGCTTGTACTGTTTGATAACGTCGGCAAAATCGTACCGCTGCGTCGGATGAAACAGTACTGTTGCGTCGGAGTAAATCGTACTGTTGCGTCGGAGTAAATCGTACCGTTGCGTCGGAGTAAATCGTACCGCACGATGAGACTGTAATTTTTTTAAAAAATTCATAATATTGCTCTATCATTAACATGTTAAGAAGTGGTATTATGGCTAATTCAAAAATTACAATGCTTAAATTAAAAACATTAATGCAGTATCTTGCCGCCGGCCGTCCCTATGAGCACATTTGCAGACAACTCAACATGGGAAAGGGTACCCTGAGTGATTATCGACAACGCGCGATAGCAACAGGACAAAGCTTTAAAGCTTTGAGTCAACTTAGTGATGCCGAACTGAAAGCATTGCTACAGCCACCGGGAAACAAAAAAGAGAAAGATCCACGTTTTCTTGATCTGGAACCATTGCTGCCCGAAATTGTTAACGAGTTAGAGGAACCGCATACCACGATGGAGTATCTTTGGGAACAATACATTAAAAACCATCCAAATGGGTACAAACTAACTCAATATAAAAAGTATATAGGCGAATATCGTAAAGCTCACAACCTGGCTTATATGAATCATTATCGACCCGGAGAAGAAATGCAGGTTGACTTCGCCGGAGATGTATATTACATTCTGGATCCAATAACCGAAGAAGCAGATGAGGTATATATGCTATGTGCTATTATGCCCTATAGCGGCTTTGGTTTTGGATATTGGATGACGTCGACAGATATGGAACATACTTTTCACGGCTTATCCAAATGCTTGACTTACCTGCATTCCGCGCCACTCATTGCAAAGAGTGACAACATGCGGCAGTGGGTTCAGAAAGCAGACAGGTATGTTCCCACCTTTTCCGAGACATGTCTACAAT
>NZ_JBASOH010000015.1:0-79395 GCF_049658005.1 Azovibrio sp.
TGTTGAAACCGCGCATGCGGTGGTAGCGGGTCAGGGCGTCCATGAGAGTCTGGTTGAAGCCATGCCCCATGTGCAGGGTGCCGGTGACGTTGGGCGGCGGCAGCAGGATGCAGAAAGACTGGTCGGCGGGCTTCGTGGTGTCGAGGCCGGCGGCGAAGTAGTTGCGGGATTCCCACTCGGGGTACCAGCGGCGCTCGATGTCCGCAGGTTCAAAGCTCTTGGCGAGTTCCATGGATCTGATGGGGGAAGGCAGAAAACCGGCGATTATACCGGTTGGCGCGCCAGCAGCCTTGTTTGCCGCTGCGGGCAGGGTCAGCGCGGCGGTTTGGGGTAGCTGGCCACGAAGTCGGCAATGGCCTTGCGACTGGTTTCTTCCACCCCCTGGCGGATATCCCGGGCAATGCTGGCCAGGGCAGCCTGCAGGCTGGCTTCCACCAGCACGGGGATTTCTGCGGCCAGTTGCTTGCTGATGGCCTCGGCCAGGGCCTGGCTCATGCTGTCCAGGTCGGGGCAGGGGGTGGGGCGGCCATCCTGCCGGGGGGAGGGGGTGACCACGTCGGTGAGTACGGGCAGGTCATCCTCTTCCTGCGCTGGGGCGGCGGGCGTTGCGCGCTGCCGGCGGCGCATGAACGCATCGGCCCGGGAGACGATGTCGTCGTTGTGGGGCAGTTCTGGTTCGGGCATGGCTCAGCGCGGCGCCATGTCCACGGCGACGATCTCGTGTCCGTGGGCCTTGTAATGTTTGAAACGCTGCCGCGCCTGAATCTTGTCTTCGTCGGCCTGGCTGACCACTTCGATCAGATTGGTAAAGCGCTCGAAGTTGGGCGGGATTTCATCGCCCAGATTCAAGAGCCGCTGGTCCTGGCGCGGGGCTTGCAGGTCCTGGGTGAGCAGGATCGGGGTTTCTGCGGCCAGGGGGGAGCGGTCATGGCAGTGGGGCAGGAAGCTGAGGGGAAACCGGGTCCACAGCAGGCGGTCCAGCAACTGGGCCTGCTCGGGCGCCGGGACGAAAACCGTGAAGTCCTTCTTCTGCGCCCAGGCCCTGGCCAGGAGGCTGCAGGCCGCTCCCAGCCGGTCCTGAACATTGTGGTAGAAGAACACCTTGGTCACTGGACGCCCGGCTTTTCCGCATGCTTCAGCAGGAAGTGGGTGAGCAGGGAAACGGGACGGCCCGTGGCACCTTTGTCCGAACCGGATTTCCAGGCCGTGCCGGCAATGTCCAGATGGGCCCATTCGTACTTTTTGGTGAAGCGGGAGAGGAAGCAGGCGGCCGTAATGGCGCCCCCCCAGCGGCCGCCGATATTGGCCATGTCGGCAAAGGGGCTCTTGAGCAGTTCCTGGTAATCCTCCCAGAGGGGCATGTGCCAGGCCCGGTCATGGGCCTCTTCGCCGGCCGCCAGGAGTTCACGGGCCAGGCTGTCATCGTTGGCGAACAGACCGGTTGCCACATGGCCCAGGGCGATGACGCAGGCGCCGGTCAAGGTGGCGACGTCGATGACGGCTTGCGGCTCGAACTGTTCGGCGTAGGTCAGGGCGTCGCAGAGAATCAGCCGGCCTTCGGCGTCGGTGTTGAGGATTTCGATGGTCTGGCCGGAGAGGGAGGTGACGATGTCGCCAGGGCGGGTGGCGCTGCCGCCGGGCATGTTTTCACAGCTGGGAATCAGGGCCACGAGGTTGATGGGCAGGGCCATGCGGCCTGCCGCCTGCATGGTGCCGAGCACGGCGGCGGCGCCACACATGTCGTACTTCATCTCGTCCATGTCGGCGGCGGGCTTGATGGAAATGCCGCCGGAGTCGAAGGTGATGCCCTTGCCGACCAGCAGCAGGGGCTTTTCCCCGGATTTTCCGCCTTTGTGCTGGAGAATGATGAATTTGGGGGCCTGACGGGAGCCCTGGGCCACGGCGAGCAGGGAATGCATGCCCAGCTCTTCCATGTCCTCGCGTTCCAGCACCTGGCATTGCATGCCCAGTTCCTGAGCCATCTGCCGGGCCTGCTCCGCCAGATAGCCGGGGGTGCACACGTTGCCGGGCTGGTTGCCGAGATTGCGGGCCAGGGCGATGCCTTCGGAGATGGCGATGCCCTGAGCCAGGGCCTCTTCCGCCGAGGGCAATTCGTTGCGCCGTTCCACCGCGAAGGTGAGCTTGCGCAGCGGGCGGCGGATCCCGGCTTTCTTGCTCTTGTAGTGGTCGAAGCGATACACGGCTTCCTGGGCCACCATGGTGGCCTGGCGGATGCGCCAGGAAACATTCCGGCGCTTGGGGCCGGTTTCGGTGAGGAACAAGGTGCCATCGAAGGCGCCGGTCTCGTTCAGGGTTTTGACGGCGGTGCGGATGGCGTCGCAGTATTCCTTTTCCCGGAATTCCTTTTCCTTGCCCAGGCCCACCAGCAGGACCCGGTCGCAGAGCGAGCCTTGGATATTGTGCAGCAGCAGGGTCGAGCCGGCCTTGCCCTCCATGTCGCCCCGGCGAATGATGTCGGAGATGTAGCCCTTGGCTGCCTTGTCCAGGAGTTCCGCCGGCAGGGTCAGCTTGCGGGGTTCAAAGACGCCCACGACCACACAGGCACTGCGCTGCTTTTCCGGGCTTCCGCTTTTTATGCTAAATTCCACTCGCCGCTCCTTATCCTATGATTTTCGACGACTGGAGCGATTATCCCTGCATTTTTTCACCGAAGTCAAAGATATGATCTTCGAACGCGCCGCGCGGCGTGAATTCGCCCAGGTTGCCGCGGGTGTCTTTGTCGCAATTTTCGCCATTCTCGTTTCCATCCAGTTGATCCGTCTCCTCAATGAAGCAGCCGGCGGTCGCCTGGCGCCGGAGGCGGTGCTGGCCTTGCTGGGTTTTGCGGCCCTCAATTATCTGCCCGTCCTGTTGTCGCTGACGCTGTTCATTGCGATCCTGCTGCCCTTGACGCGGGCGTATCGGGATTCGGAAATGGTGGTCTGGTTTTCTGCCGGTTTGCCACTGACAGCGTGGTTGCGTCCCGTTTTTCATTTTTCCTTGCCCATCGTCATCGCGATTGTGGCGCTTTCGCTGTTCCTGACGCCCTGGGCGGCCTCCAGAAGTAATGAATACCGCAGCAAGCTGGAAGCTCGCAGCGATGCCGGGAAAGTGGCACCCGGGAGATTTCAGGAAGTGAGCGCCGGAGGGCGGGTGGTTTTCGTCGAGAAGGTCGAGGAAAACCTGGAATATGTGAAAAATGTGTTTGTGACCACGGTGCAGGAGGGGCGGCTCGGCGTGGTCATGGCCGATACAGGGCGCCAGGAAAGCACGCGCAACGGTGATCGTTTCCTGGTGCTGAGCCATGGTCAGCGCTATGAAGTGGAGCCGGGGGTGGCTGAGTTCCGCATGATGGAATTCGAACGCTATGGGGTGCGTCTGTATGATGGCGATGTCCGCAGCGACACGACTGCACCCAGATTCCAGCCCCTGAAGGAATTGTTGCAGGGGAATTCGCCCAGCCAGAAGGGCGAGTTGTTATGGCGCTTCGGGCAGCCCCTGGCCGCCCTGTTGCTGGCCTTGCTGGCCGTTCCCCTGGCTTTTGTGAATCCGCGGGCGGGCCGTTCCATGAACATGTTGCTGGCGATCGTGGTATTCACCCTGTACAACAATCTCTTGTCCATCAGCCAGGCCTGGGTGGCCCGGGAGCGACTGGCATTTGAATTCGCTGTCTGGGCGCCGCATGCCATCATGCTGGTCGTGCTGGCCCTGCTTTTTTATCGGCGTCTGGCCGTGTTCGCTTTCTGGCGCCGTAAGTCCTGATGAAAATCCACGAAAAATATATTGCCAGGGAGTTATTGGCCGCCATTTTGCTGATGCTGACTGCGCTGGCAGCGCTGTATGGCTTTTTTGACCTGATCGAGAGTCTCAAGGATGTCGGGCGGGGCGAGTTCGGCGTGGGGCATGCCTTCATCTATGTGCTCCTGCTTTTGCCCGGGCGGGTTTACGAACTCATGCCCATTGCCGTCCTGATCGGCGCCTTGTTTGCCCTCTCCAGTCTGGCCAGACATTCGGAAATCACCGTGTTGCGGGCTTCCGGGATGACGACGCGCGAATTGCTGTTCCTGTTGTTCAAGGTCGCAGGCGCATTTGCCCTTGCCGCCCTGGTGCTGGGTGAGGCCGTCGTGCCAGTGGCGGATCGGACGGCTCAGGAGATACGTGTCAAGGCGATCCGCAACATGGTGGCCCAGCAGTTCCGTTCCGGGCTGTGGGTCAAGGATGGTCGTGCTTTCATCAATATCCGTTCAGCGACGCATGAGGCGCAGTTGGAGCAGGTCCGGGTCTATCAGTTTGATGCAAAAAACCGCCTCGAATATGTGATGGAGGCGCGCCTGGGGCGTTATGTGGGACCCGGACAGTGGCAGTTCGATGGCGTGGTGCGTACCCGCCTGCAGGAAGTCGATGGTGAGGTCAGCAAGGTGGAGGTGGATCGCCTGGATCAGTTGGCTTGGTCGTCGTCCTTGACGCCGGAAATCATTTCCGTGTTGATGGTGTCGCCGGAGCGCATGTCTCTGGTGGGGCTGGTGACCTATCTCCGTCACCTCTGGATCAACCATCAGAAAACGGAACGGTATGAAATTGCCCTGTGGAAAAAGTTTTTCTATCCCATGGCGGCCATGGTCATGGTGGCCCTGGCCTTGCCCTTCGGCTATACCCACGGCCGCATGGGCGGGGTCAGTGTGCAGATTTTCGGGGGGATCATGGTCGGGGTGTTGTTCTACATGCTGAACGGCCTGTTCTCCTCTCTGGGAGTCATACATTCCTGGCCGCCCCTGGCGAGTGCGATGGCCCCTTCTGCCTTGTTCCTGCTGGCGGCGCTGGGCATGCTGTGGTGGGTGGAGCGGCGTTGATCAGTCCTGGGGTGGTTTGACCAGAATGATGCGGCTGTCGGCAATGCGGTCGTGCAGGAACTGTTTGTCTTTGTCGAACAGGGCCCAGAGGATGCCGATGCCGAAAAAGAGCAGGGAGGGCCAGGCCGCCAGGTAGCGGAGTACGGCCTGGAGCGGCCGCAGAGGGGCGCCGGAGCGGTCGACCAGCTTGAGTTTCCAGGTTTTCATGGCCAGAGTCTGGCCGCTGTCGAGCCAGAACCAGACGCTGTAAGCCATCAGCAAGAGGATGAAGTGCGCCCGTACTACCCAGGCCGGGGCTGCCACATGGGCCAGGGTGCCGAGCAGGGCGTGGGGCAGGATGAAGCCGACGGCAATGACGCCAGCAAGCAGCAGGCCTTCATAAACCATGGCGATCAGGCGACGGGAAATGCTGGGGTATGCGAGGGGCTGGCTCATTGCCGGGGGGGTGGGTTGCGCTCGGAAGCGGGGGATTTTGCCTCCGATTTTTGTTTCAGGCGCAACTTTTCTTCCTCGGGAAGCTGGTTGTAGCGTTCCCACTGGGTTTTGACCTCGTTCTTTTTCTCAGGAGGCAGCTGCTTGAATTCCTTGTAGTGGCTGCGGGCCTTCTCCCGGTCTTCCGGGGGCATGGCCTGCCAGGTCTGCATGCGGCGCTGCATGCGCGCCTGTTCTTCCGGGCTGAGTCTGGGGTAGTGCCGGGCCATGTCGAGCCATTTCTTGCGGCGGTAATGCTCCATCTGCGGCCAGTCGTCGGCCAGGGGGGCCAGGATCTGTTTTTGTTCCGCCGTCAATCGGGACCATTCCGGCTGAGGCGAGGTAATCCTGGCGTCCGGACCACTCCAGGCCGGACTCGCCGCAAGCAGGAGGGCGAGGATCAGCCCTCGGAGGATTCTTCTAGCCATGCGCGAAATCCAGGATCAGTGAAAGCCTTGGGGGGCAGGTCGTCAGCCAGCAGGTCGGTATCCAGGGCCGCCATGGCACTGATTTCGTTCTGGTTTTGCAGATAAAGCGCGGTAAAGCCGATCCCGGCGGCAAGGGCCAGGGTTGCCAGGGCGGGACGAAGCCAGCCCCGCCCGGCCGTAAAGCCGGAACCGCGCCGGTTTGCCTTGCTTTTGACGGCGAGGGCATGCTGGCGGGCGGTGTGCAGGCGGTTCAAGGTAGGTGTCGACAGGCGTTCCAGGCCCTGGTCCAGGTGCCGGCGCAGGCCGTCGATCAGTTGTTGTTCATTCATGGTGTGATCCCCCGTTTTTCCAGTGCAGCGGCCAGTGCGTGCGTGGCTCTTGAGCAATGGGTCTTGACGCTTCCTTCAGAACAGCCCATGGCAGCAGCTGTTTCTGCAACGTTCATGTCCTCCCAGTAACGCATGAGAAAGGCTTCCCGTTGACGTGTTGGCAATTTGGATATCTCAAATTCAATGATTTTCAAGGTCTGGTGCTGTTCGAGCTGGCCTTCCGGGGTCCTGGCCTGGTAGCTGGGGCGGTCGTCGGCCACATTTTCCAGCGGATCGTGGTCATCTTCGTCCCTCGAGCCAAAGGCAGACAGCAAGGTGGTCCAGAGGTTGCGGATCTTGCTGCGCCGGAAATGATCGCGGATGCAGTTTTGCAGGATGCGCTGGAACAGGAGCGGCAATTCCTCGGCGGGACGGTCGCCGTAACGGTCTGCCAGTTTCATCATGCTGTCCTGAACAATGTCCAGGGCGGCGTCTTCGTCGCGGCAGGCGAAGACGGCTTGCTTGTAGGCGCGCCGCTCGGTACCGGCGAGGAAGTCGGAGAGTTGCTGTGTCGTGGCCAGGGGGAAACCTCTTGAAAGCCTTGTTGTTATTGGGGTTTTTGGGCGATGCCTTGACCAAACGAGGACGGTCGATTAGTGTTACGGGTTTTCAAGCAACCAGCTGAATGGGCCTAGCGATGATGATGACCGGCGCAGAAATTGTAATCAGGTGCCTGCAGGAAGAAAAGGTGGAACATGTTTTCGGGTATCCCGGCGGTTCCGTCCTGCACATCTATGATGAACTGTTCAAGCAGGATCAGATCAAGCATATCCTGGTCCGCCACGAGCAGGCGGCGGTGCATGCGGCCGATGCTTACTCCCGTTCTTCCCGCAAGGTGGGGGTGGCGCTGGTGACTTCCGGCCCCGGCGTGACCAATGCGGTCACCGGCATTGCCACGGCTTACATGGATTCTGTGCCGATGGTGGTGCTCTGCGGTCAGGTGCCGACCTACTACATCGGTCAGGATGCCTTCCAGGAGTGCGACACGGTGGGTATCACCCGCCCCTGCGTCAAGCATAACTTCCTGGTCAAGGACGTGAAGGATCTGGCCATCACCCTGAAGAAGGCCTTTCATATCGCCACCACCGGCCGTCCTGGCCCCGTGGTGGTGGATATTCCCAAGGACGTCACCGCCAACAAGTGCGAGTTTGAATATCCCAAGGCCGTACAGATGCGCTCCTACAACCCGGTGGTGAAGGGGCATCTGGGGCAGATCAAGAAGGCCGTGCAGTTGCTGGCCGAAGCCCGGCGTCCGGTGATCTACGCCGGCGGTGGCGTGGTGCTGTCCGATGCCGCCGAAAAACTGACCTTGCTGGCGCGCAAGCTGGGCTTCCCGGTCACCAACACCTTGATGGGGCTGGGCGGTTATCCGGCGACGGACAAACAGAATGTGGGCATGCTGGGCATGCATGGCAGCTACGAAGCCAACATGACCATGCATTACGCCGACCTGATCCTCGCCCTGGGCGCCCGCTTCGATGACCGGGTGATCGGTGATCCCGAACACTTCGCTGAGGAGCCGCGCAAGATCATCCATGTGGACATCGATCCTTCCTCCATCTCCAAGCGCGTGAAGGTGGATGTGCCCATCGTCGGCAATCTCTTCGACGTGCTCGATGAGATGCTCAAGCTGCTGGAAGATGGTTTCAAGGCCGATCCGGCGGTCGCCGACTGGTGGCGCCAGATTGAAGAGTGGCGTGGCCGTGACAGCCTGCGTTACAAGCAGGGTCAGCACATCATGCCTCAATACGTGGTGGAAAAGCTCTATGAAGTGACCGGGGGCGATGCCTTCATCACCTCCGATGTCGGTCAGCACCAGATGTTTGCCGCCCAGTACTACAAATTCGACAAGCCGCGCCGCTGGATCAACTCCGGCGGCCTGGGCACCATGGGCGTCGGCCTGCCCTACGCCATGGGGGTCCGCTTTGCCAATCCGGACATGCCGGTGGCCTGCGTCACGGGTGAAGGCTCGATCCAGATGTGCATCCAGGAACTCTCCACCTGCAAGCAGTTCGAGCTGCCGATCAAGATCATCAACCTCAACAACGGCATGCTGGGCATGGTGCGCCAGTGGCAGGAAATGTTCTATTCCAAGCGCTACTCGCAGTCCTATGTGACTTCCCTGCCTGACTTCGTCAAGCTGGCCGAGTCCTATGGTCATGTGGGCATGAAGATCGAACGCCCCGAGGATGTCGAACCTGCCTTGAAGAAGGCGTTCACCGAGCACAAGAATGATCTGGTGTTCATGGACTTCATCATCGACCCCACGGCCAACGTCTTCCCCATGGTAGCGGCCGGCAAGGGGCTGACCGAAATGATCCTGGCCGAAGGCCTGTAAGGGGAGAGAGACAAGATGCGACACATTATTTCCGTCCTGCTGGAAAACGAAGCCGGCGCCCTGTCCCGGGTGGCGGGCCTGTTCTCGGCCCGGGGCTACAACATCGAAACCCTGACCGTGGCCCCGACCGAGGATGCCTCCTTGTCCCGCATGACCATCGTCACCCGGGGCTCCGACGAGGTGCTCGAACAGATCACCAAGCAGCTCAACAAGCTGGTGGATGTGGTCAAGGTGGTGGACCTTTCCGAAGCGGCCCATGTGGAGCGCGAACTGATGCTGATCAAGGTCCGTGCTACGGGCAAGGACCGGGAGGAAATGAAGCGGATGGCGGATATCTTCCGTGGCCGTATCATTGATGTGACCGAGTCTACCTACGTCGTCGAATTGACGGGGACCAGCGCCAAGCTGGATTCCTTCATCAACGCCCTGGATGCCGGACTGATTCTGGAAACCGTTCGTACCGGAGTTTCCGGCATCGGCCGCGGTGACCGTATTCTCAAAGTTTGACTATCTATTCATAAAAGAGGATTTCATGAAAGTTTATTACGACAAGGACGCCGACCTCTCCCTGATCAAGGGCAAGAAGGTCACCATCGTGGGTTACGGTTCGCAAGGTCATGCCCACGCGCAAAACCTGAATGACTCCGGCGTCAAGGTGACCGTGGGTCTGCGCAAGGGTGGCGCGTCCTGGAAAAAGGCAGAGGCCGCGGGCCTCAAGGTCAAGGAAATCGCCAAGGCCGTCGAAGACGCCGATGTGGTCATGATTCTCCTGCCGGATGAAAACATTCCTGCCGTGTACAACGAAGAAGTCGGCCCGAACATGAAGAAGGGCGCGGCCCTGGCTTTCGCCCACGGTTTCAATGTCCATTACAACCAGGTCATTCCCCGTGATGACGTGGATGTCATCATGGTGGCCCCCAAGGGCCCCGGCCATACCGTGCGTTCCGAGTATTTGAAGGGCGGCGGCGTGCCTTCCCTGATCGCGGTGTATCAGGACAAGTCCGGCAAGGCCAAGGACATTGCCCTCTCCTATGCGGCTGCCAACGGCGGCACCAAGGGCGGCGTGATCGAAACCGACTTCAAGGAAGAAACCGAGACCGATCTCTTCGGCGAACAGGCCGTTCTGTGCGGCGGCGCCGTGGAACTGGTGAAGATGGGCTTCGAAACCCTGGTGGAGGCCGGCTACGCTCCTGAAATGGCCTACTTCGAGTGCCTGCACGAACTGAAGCTGATCGTGGACCTGATGTATGAAGGCGGCATCGCCAACATGAACTACTCCATCTCCAACAATGCGGAGTATGGCGAATACGTGACCGGCACCGAAGTCATCAACGCCCAATCCCGCGAAGCCATGCGCAACGCCCTGAAGCGCATCCAGAGCGGTGAATACGCCAGGATGTTCATCCTGGAAGGCAAGACCAACTATCCTTCCATGACCGCCCGGCGCCGTCTGAACGCCGAGCATGCCATCGAGCAGGTCGGCCAGAAGCTGCGCGACATGATGCCCTGGATCAAGAACAACAAGCTGGTGGACCAGTCCAAAAACTGAGTTCTGCCTTCCTCTGGCCGCGCGGCTGTTCTTGCCGGCGCGGCCCCGCCAGTTCCCGCCCGGCCTGTTGCCGGGCGGATTTCGTCTTTATTTCAGGTTTCCCATGAATAACAGCTACCCCCATCCCATCCTTGCCAAGGAAGGCTGGCCTTTCCTGATTCTTCTTCTCGTGGGAGCCGTGGGGGTCCAGTTCCTGCTGGGCTTCTGGGTGGCCCTGCCCTGGTGGCTGGGTTTGTTGTTCGTCATCCAGTTTTTCCGGGACCCGGCCCGCACGATTGCCGGCACGGGACCCAGGAGCGTCGTCTCTCCTGCCGATGGCCGCATCGTCGCCGTGGAGGAGACGGAGGATGTCTATCTGAACCGCCGGGCCATCAAGGTCAGCGTGTTCATGAATGTTTTCAACGTGCATTCCAACCGCTCTCCCGTGGAGGGTACGGTGCAGCAGGTCTGGTACAGTCCCGGCAAATTCATCAATGCCAGCCTGGCCAAGGCCTCCACCGAGAACGAGCGCTGCGCCATGCACATCAAGACCCCTGACGGCCAGGATGTCACCTGTGTGCAGGTGGCCGGTCTCATTGCCCGGCGCATCCTCAATTACATGGATGCCGGCATGCCGCTGAGCCGGGGTCAGCGCTACGGCTTCATCCGCTTCGGTTCCCGGGTGGATGTGTATCTGCCCCTGGATGCAAAGGTGAAAGTGGTGATTGGCGAAAAAGTGTATGCTTCGAGCACCTTGCTTGCCGAGCTTGCCTGATACACCATGATCGAGAACCAACCCAGAAAAGCCCTGTTCAACCCCGAGCTGCGGCGGCGGGGTATTTATATCCTGCCCAATCTGTTGACCACGGCGGCCCTGTTTTCCGGGTTCTTCGCCATCGTGCAGGCGATGCAGGGCAGTTTTGAACATGCCGCCATGGCCATCTTCGTTGCCATGGTGCTCGATGGCCTGGATGGCCGGGTGGCCCGCATGACCCGGACCCAGTCGGCCTTCGGGGCCGAGTACGATTCCCTGTCCGACATGGTGAGCTTCGGCGTGGCCCCGGCCCTGGTCATTTATGAATGGGCCTTGACCGGCATGGGCCGCCTGGGCTGGATTGCCGCCTTCATCTACTGTGCCGGTGCCGCCTTGCGCCTGGCCCGCTTCAATACCACGCTGGGCGTCATCGACAAGCGTTTCTTCCAGGGCTTGCCCAGCCCCGCGGCCGCGGCCCTGGTGGCGGGGTTTGTCTGGGTGATGATCGACTTCAGGGTCCCCGGCGGCGATATGCGCTGGCTGGCGGCCTTCATCACCGTGTTCGCCGGGGTCTCCATGGTGACGAACTTCCGCTTCTATAGTTTCAAGGACATCAATCTCAGAAAGAGTGTGCCCTTCATCGTGGTGGCCGCCCTGGTCCTGGTGTTCGTGCTGGTCTCCAGCTATCCGCCTGGCGTGCTGTTCGGCTTGTTCTGCGTTTATTCCCTGTCCGGCTACGTCCTGACCCTGGTCCAGGTGTTGCGCAAGAAACCTGTCGTCCGCTGATCGAATGAATTTCCGCCTTTCCCGGGGCCTTCCCGGGAAAGGCGTTGTTGATTGGGAGCAAGACATGAAAGACCATTTGGTGATTTTCGATACCACCCTGCGCGATGGTGAGCAGAGCCCGGGCGCCTCCATGACCAAGGAGGAAAAGATCCGTGTTGCCCGGCAGCTGGAAAAAATGCGGGTGGATGTGATCGAGGCGGGTTTTGCCGCGGCTTCTCCCGGGGATTTCGAGGCCATTCGCGCCATTGCCGAAACCATCAAGGAAAGCACGGTCTGCTCCCTGGCCCGGGCGAGCGAGAAGGACATCGAGCGCGCCGGTGAGTCGATCCAGCACGCGGCCAGAAAGCGCATCCACACCTTCATCGCCACCAGCCCCATCCACATGGAAAAGAAGCTGCGCATGAGCCCCGGGCAGGTGCTGGAACAGGCGGTCAAGGCGATTGGCTGGGCCCGGCAGTACGTCGATGATGTGGAGTTTTCCGCCGAAGATGCGGGCCGTTCCGACATCGATTTCCTCTGCCGCATTTTCGAGGCCGTCATCAAGGCCGGCGCCACCACCCTCAATGTGCCGGATACCGTGGGTTACAACTTTCCCACGCAGTATGCCGACACCCTCCGCCAGTTGCTCGAACGGGTGCCCAATGCGGACAAGGTGATCTGGTCCGTGCATTGCCACAACGACCTGGGCCTGGCCGTGGCCAACTCGCTTTCCGCCGTGCTGGCCGGCGCCCGCCAGGTGGAATGCACCATCAATGGTCTGGGCGAGCGGGCCGGCAATGCCTCCCTGGAAGAAGTGGTGATGGCGGTGCGCACCCGGGCCGACATTTTTCCGGTGGAAACCCGGATCGACACCACCCAGATCGTGCCGGCTTCAAAGCTCGTGTCGCAGATCACCGGCTACCCGGTGCAGCCCAACAAGGCCATCGTCGGCGCCAACGCCTTCGCGCACGAGTCCGGCATCCACCAGGATGGCGTGCTCAAGCATCGGGAAACCTACGAGATCATGCGCGCCGAGGATGTGGGCTGGAGCCAGAACAAGCTGGTGCTGGGCAAGCATTCGGGCCGTAATGCCTTCAAGAGCCGCCTGGCCGAACTGGGCGTGGTCCTGGAGAGCGAGGATGCCCTGAATTCTGCCTTCGCCCGGTTCAAGGAACTGGCCGACAAGAAGCACGAAATTTTCGATGAAGACCTGCATGCCCTGATTTCCGACGAGGCCGTGACGCCGGATCAGGAATACTACAAGCTCAACTACTCCCGGGTTTGTTCCGAAACCGGCGAGCTGCCTCATGCCCGGGTCACCTTGACCGTGGGCGGCCAGGAACGGGCGGCCGAATCCGATGGCTCCGGCCCGGTGGATGCCACCTTCAAGGCCATCGAAAAAGTGGTCGAGAGCGGCAGCGAACTGCTGCTGTACTCAGTCAATGCCATCACCACCGGCACCGATGCCCAGGGCGAGGTGACCGTGCGCCTCTCCAGGCGTGGCCGGGTGGTCAACGGCCAGGGCGCCGATACGGATATCGTCATTGCGTCGGCCAAGGCCTACCTGAATGCCCTGAACAAGCTCCACTCCAGCCAGGGCAAGGTCAATCCCCAGGGCGGGGTGTAAGGCAACCGTCGTTTTGTGCTCATGAAAAATGCCGGGCTTGCCCGGCATTTTGCATGAGGGGGCCGCCAGCCTCAGTCCTGGGGCGTGCGGCTCGGGGCCGAAAGCCGGGCATAGGCCACGACGCTGACAAAGAAGATGAGGGCGAGCAAGGTTTCGATCACGGCCAGCCACTGGCTCGGGCCGGTGTCGCTGGTGGCCCGGACGCTGCCCTCCAGCAGGTAGAGCAGGGCCAGCAGGGAACTCACCTGGTAGCTGTAGCGCCGCCCCTTGAGGATGCCGAACAGAGGCAGCAGCAAGGGAAAGGACTTGGCCGCCATCCAGGAGCCGCCCGGTTTCAGGGGGGCGAGCCACAGTTCCCAGGACAGGCAGAGGAAGATCAGGGCGATCAGGCTGGCGCTGGCGGCCAGTTGCAGGCGATTCGACATGGAGATTCCGGGGGAAGTTGGTGGAGAAGTTTCAAGCCAGCTTCAGGGCCAGCTTCAGGGCCAGCCGGGCCAGGCGCTGGCCCTGGAGGAAGGCCAGCCGGGCCGCCTCGGGGCTCAATACCGGGCTGCCCTGGGGGCCGGACACATGGCTGGCGCCGTAGGGGGTGCCGCCGTCCCGGGTGGCCGAAAGTTCGTGCCAGTCATGGGGCAGGCCCATCAGGATCATGCCGTGATGCAGCAGGGGCAGCATCATGGTCAGCAAGGTAGCCTCGTTGCCGCCATGCAGGCTGCCGCTGGAAGTGAAGACGGTGGCGGGTTTGCCGGCCAGGGCGCCGTTTTGCCAGAGGGTGAGGGTGCCGTCCCAGAAATACTTCATGGGGGCCGCCATGTTGCCAAAGCGGGTAGGGCTGCCCAGGGCCAGACCGGCGCATTCCTCCAGGTCCGGGAGTTCCACATAAGGGGCGCCGCTGGCGGGCACGGCGGGCTCGCTGGCCTCGCACAGGGTGGAAACCCTGGGCACCGTGCGCAGGCGGGGTTGGGTGCCGGGGACACTGTCGATGCCCTGGGCGATCTGCTCGGCCAGGGCTCGCACCGAGCCCCGGTGGCTGTAGTAGAGAACCAGAATGTCTTTCATGGTGAGCTATTATACTGGCCTATGTCCCGCCCTCTTCATCGCATCCTGTTTGATCTCCCCGTCGATCTGGTCCATGTCTTCCTGCGGCAGCGGCTGACTCAGGTGGCCGCCGCGCTGTCCTTTTCCACCTTGCTGACCCTGGTGCCCCTGGTTTCCCTGGTCCTGGTGGTGGCGTCCTTCCTGCCCGGTTTCAGCGTGCTGGTGGGGCAGCTCGACAGCTTCTTGATGCAGACCCTGCTGCCGGGCAAGTCGGGAGGCGCCGTGGCCGAGCAGGTTTATCTTCTGGCCAGCAAGGCCAGGGAGCTCACCTGGCCCTGGGTGCTGGCGCTGGCCTGGATGGTGTTCCTGCTCCTGCACACCCTGGAGGATGCGCTCAATCAGGTCTGGGGAGTCAGTGAGAGCCGCTCCTGGCTGCGCAGCCTGCCCCTGTACTTGTGCGGGATGGTGGGGGTGCCCCTGCTGATGGGGGGGCTGACCAGCCTGCTGGGCTTCCTGGTCAGGCTGGCTTTGGGCTGGAGCGGCGAGCTGGCTCCCCTGGAGACAGAGTTCCTGAAGGGCCTCAACCTGGTCATCCTGGGAGGCTTCTTCGCGCTGCTCTACTATGCCATGCCCCACGTCCGGGTCAGCCCCTGGGCCGCGCTTTGCGGGGGCGTTCTGGTGAGCCTTGGGCTCGTCGGGATGAAGTCCGGGTTTCTCTGGTACATGGCCAGGGCGACCTTCTACTCCAAGGTCTATGGCACGCTTTCGGCCCTGCCCATTTTCCTGGTCTGGCTTTATCTGGCCTGGATCCTGGTCCTGGTGGTGGCGGTCATGGTGGCCAGCCTGGACGGGGCCCTCACGAGGCGTCGGCCTCGATCGTGAACACTTCCACCCGCCCGGTTTGTTCGCTGATGCCTGAGGCGCGCACCTGGCGGATCTCCAGATTGGCCTGCTCGATCAGCAGCAGGAGTTTGTGGTTCAGGTCGTTGATGGCGCCGGCAGGTACTACCAGCACCGGCTCATTGCGCAGCGGTGGCAGGGCCGGCAGGATCAGGGCCGAGATCTGGGCCGGGTTGCCGGGGTCGCCGGGAATGGCGAGCAGGGCGGGGATGGCTTCCGGGGCGAGAACCTGGAGGCCGATTTCGATATGCTCGGGATTTTCGGAAATGGCCCAGCGCACGAGCCCGATCTGCCAGCGTTCGTTGCTGGCGGCATCGGTCTCGGTGCGCAGGGCGACGATGTCTCCCAACCGGACACGCCTGGCTTTGCCGTTCAGGTGCATCAGCGCATAACCGTCGGGACTTTCGTTGGTGATCAGCCACTGGCTGAAGTCGTCGCTGCTCATCTCCTCCGGAGTCTGCAGCATGCGCCAGAGGCGAGGCAGGCCGGAACAGAGGGTGGCCCGGTGGGGCTGGCGGCGGCGGGGGAAGCGCCGCTTGCCCGGGTTGCCCCAGAAGGCAATCAGGCGGCGCAAGGTGCCTCTGCCGGCCGGGGTGGCCGCCAGGGGCGGAAGTTGCAGCGACTGGGCCGACTGGCCCTGGGTCAGGGCTTCCAGATGGGCCTGGGCCTGCTGGGCCATGGCGCGGCAGGAAAAGTAATAAACTTTGTAGTCCGCAGGAGGGGGGCGACGGGCCAGGGCAAAGGCGGGAAAATCGCGGCTCGGGTCGATCCAGAACACCCCCTTGACCTCCGCCGGCGGCGCTTCGCTGATTTCCAGCTGCCGGGCCTGGCTTCGGGCGTAGTGGGCGATGAACATCAGTTCCGGGGCGGAAAAGGAAGCCGGCTGGGCGCAGGCCAGCAGCAGGGCCTCGCAGTAGGCGGGCGGCAACTGGGGATGGGCGAGGTCCGGGCGCTTGTCGCGAATCTGCAAAAAGGTGGCGTGCTGGCGTTGCCAGATGCCCAGGCCGGGAGGTGCCGCCGCCAGATGGCTGAGGTACAGGTGCTGGCTCAGGCAAAAAGCCGTGCGCTCCAGGGGGAGGCAGATGTCACTGTCACTGGCAGCGTGGGGCAGGGATTTGAAAACGCTCTCGTAGGCCAGGGCAAAGCTGTCCAGGACGTCCTGGAGGGTGTGGAATTGCTGCCGGACCGGGCGGGGCAGGGGAATGCTGGCCTTGCTGAGCTGGGTGATCCGGGATTCCAGGGATGCCGTGGCACAGGTAAACAGCATTTCCAGGAGTTTCAGGGTTTGCCGGGCAGGAAGCGGGGTTTCCCGCAGGGTCTGCAACTGGGTGGCCAGTCCCTCCAGATCCAGGTCGGGAGCGTCCCGGTGGGTTGCCAGCCAGGTCAGGATCAGCCGCACATTTGCGTCAGTGAGGTCGGTCATGGTGGTGCTTTCCGGCATGGCGATTCTCCAGTATGGGGAGAGGAGGATAATCAAAATCCGCGTGCTTTTCACTCGCGCTGGAGAAAAAACGGGAGGAGGCGTTTCCGGGAAGAGAGAAAATGCCGGCTCCCATCACTTGTTTTTCTCTGTTTTCCCTTTATAATCCAGCCCTTTTCGTTTTTACTCAACCGGATAAAACAATGGTCGTAATTCGCCTTGCCCGCGGTGGTGCCAAGAAGCGCCCCTTCTATAACCTGGTCGTGACCGACTCCCGTAACCGCCGCGATGGCCGTTTCGTTGAGCGCATCGGCTTTTACAACCCCGTTGCCGCCGAAAGCGAAGAAGGCTTGCGCGTGGCCCTGGATCGTCTGAGCTACTGGCAACAGAACGGTGCCCAACTGTCCCCCACGGCTGCCCGTCTGGTCAAGCAATACGCAGCCCGGCAGGCGGCCTGATTCTCCGGGTGAGCGCTCTTGCCTGAACTTGGCAACGAACCTGGCAACGAACCTGGCAACGAACCTGGCATCATAGTCCTGGGCCGTATCGTCGGTCCCTACGGGGTTCAGGGCTGGGTAAGGGTGCATCCTTTTGGGGATGATCCCCTCAGTTGGCAGGGGATGCCCCTCTGGTGGCTGTCACCCCGCGCCACGGGAGCCTGGCAGGAACATCCCCTGAAAAGTTTCAGGGTGCACGGAGATGGCCTTGTGGCGGCCTTCGAGGATGTGGTGGACCGTGACGGTGCCGAAGCCCTCAAGGGCTGGTGGATCGGCGCTCCCCGCGAGGCGCTGCCGGTTCCGGCGGAAGACGAGTTCTACTGGGCCGATCTGATCGGCATGGATGTTCTCAATACGGCGGGTGAGTCGCTCGGCGCGGTCGAGGGGCTGATCGAAACCGGGGCCAATGATGTACTCCGGGTGGTCGATGCCGAGGGACAGGAACGCCTCCTGCCTTTTGTCGATGCCGTGGTCAGGCAGGTGGATGCGGCAACCCGGCAGATCCGGGTGGAGTGGGGCCTGGACTGGTGATGCCAACCCCTGGTGATGCCAACCGTGATGCCAACCCGTGACTGAACCCGTGCCTGAGGATGCCAGGCCCGTCCCCGCGGTCTTTGATGGCATCACCCTGTTTCCGGAAATGTTCGCGGCCCTCACGGCTTCGGGCATCACCCGCAAGGCGCTGGAAGAAGGCCGCTGGTCCTTTACTGCCTGGAACCCCAGGGATTACGCCGACAATGTCTGGCGCAGCGTGGATGACCGCCCCTACGGCGGTGGTCCCGGCATGGTGATGCAGCCCGGTCCGCTGGAAAAGGCCATCCTGGCCGCCAAAGCCCGCCAGCAACGAGCCGGCAAGGCAGGTAGCCGGGTGATTTATCTCTCGCCCCAGGGGCGGCCCCTGACCCACCAGCGGGTCATGGAGCTGGCCACGGGAGACGAAGGTCTGATCCTGCTCTGCGGGCGCTACGAGGGGGTGGACGAACGCCTCATCGAGCGCTGTGTGGATGAGGAAATCTCCATCGGGGACTTTGTCCTCTCGGGCGGCGAGCTGCCGGCCATGGTCCTGATGGATGCGGTGATCCGCCAGTTGCCCGGCGTGCTGGGCGATGCGGCTTCCGCGGTTGAAGATTCATTTGTGGCGGGCCTGCTGGATTGCCCCCACTACACCCGCCCCGAGGTTTATCAAGGGCAGGGGGTGCCGGAAGTCCTGTTGTCCGGCAACCACGCCAGAATTCGCCGCTGGCGGCTCAAGGAGTCGCTGGCACGGACCCGGAAGCGCAGGCCGGAACTCCTGACGCAACGCGTGCTGAACGCGGAAGAAACGCAACTCTTGGCCGAGATTCTTGCAGAAGAAGCCGAAGAAGAACGGCAAAAGAGCAATGCGGTGAGCAATGACACTCAATAAGGAACTCACATGAACCTGATCGAACAACTGGAACAAGAAGAAATCGCCCGTCTGGGCAAGACCATCCCCGCTTTCGCGCCCGGCGACACCGTCGTCGTGCAAGTGAAGGTCAAGGAAGGTAACCGCGAGCGGCTGCAGGCTTACGAAGGCGTCGTCATCGCCAAGCGTAACCGGGGGCTCAACTCGGCCTTCATCGTGCGCAAGATCTCCTCCGGCGAAGGGGTGGAACGGACCTTCCAGACCTACTCTCCCCTGGTGGCCGGCATCGAAGTCAAGCGCCGCGGTGATGTGCGCCGGGCCAAGCTGTACTACCTGCGCGAGCGCTCCGGCAAGTCCGCCCGGATCAAGGAAAAGCTGGTGCGCAAGCACGTCCCCAGCGCCGCCTGAGCGACCGGGGTACCGCTCGTGCCCGGCCTCCAGCCCCGGTTATCCGGGTCCTGGGCGGGCACAAACCGAAGCTCGACGAGGCCGCCTGGCGGCCTCGTCTTACAACAGGGCGAAGGCGTCAGGATTGACCCACCGGGGTGAAGTCCTCGCGCTCCGCAATGAAGTCGGGCCGGGGAGGCAGGCCGCAAAACGGCTCCACCGGGGTGTTGTCGATACTGTTGAACACCATGAACACGTTACTGCGGGGCAGGGGCGTGATGTTGGAGTTCGAACCGTGCATCACATTGCATTCGAAGAAGGTCACCGAACCGGCCAAGCCGGTGGGCGCCGTGATGCCGTACTCCTCAACCAGCTGCGTCAGGCTCTCGTCGTCGGGCACCCCGATGTCTTGCTGCTGGAGCGAGATCTTGTAGTGGTTTTCTGGCGTGGCGCCGACACAGCTCACGTAGCGATGATGCGAGCCGGGCATGATCATCAGCGGCCCGTTGTATGGGGTGTTTGCCGTCAGGGCGATTGAGCAGCTTACCATGCGCATGGCCGGAATGCCGTCTTCCACGTGCCAGGTTTCGAAGTCGGAATGCCAGTAAAACTCCTTGCCGCGAAAGCCGCCCTTGTAGTTCACCCGCGACTGATGGATATATACCTCACTGCCCAGCAGTTGCCGCGCGATGGCCACCAGCTTGGGGTGATGTGCCAGTCGTTTGAGCACGGGGCTGCTGCGGTGCACCGCAAAAAGGGAGCGCAGCTCGCGGCTGCCCGGCTCGATCACGGCTTCGTCCGCGTCCTTGATGGCCTCGTCGGCCCGTAGCCGCTGCAGTTCGTCCAGATAGGTCTGCACCTCCTCAGGGCTGATCAGGTCGTCGAAGTGCAGGTAGCCGTGATCGATGTAGTCGTTGAGCTGGCTTTCGCTCAGCGGGCCGCGCCCTGGCTCGCCCCACACCACCGGGTCCAGCCGGGGCGTGATCAGTATGTCGCGGCCAAAGCGCGAGGGGTAACGGTCATCGGCGCGCGGGTGCCGCGGCGATGAAGTGGCCTTCATCGGGTTGGATGTCGACATGCGGGATCTCCTTTCAATCGCCCAAAGCATAGGCGCCGGTTTCGTCGTGCACCTCGCGTCCCGTCAGCGGCGGGTTGAATACGCACACCATGCGCATGTGGGTGCCTTTGTTGGCGCGCAGAATGTGACGGTCGTGCTGGTTCAGACAGTACAGCGTGCCGGGGCGAATAGGGTGGGTGATCCCGGTGGCCAGATCGACGATCTCGCCCTCGCCCTCGATGCAATACACCGTCTCGTAGTGGTGCTGGTAGGCAAACTCGTGTTCGCTACCTGCTTTGATGAGGGTGTCGTTGACCGAATAGCCCACGCCGGCATCCTTGTAGATCAGGCGGCGGCTATTCCAGCCTTCGGTGTCTACGTCGGCGTCAGTGCCGATCACGTCATCCAGGTGTTTCACGATCATGGTTTTCTCCTTGTTTCGGTGCGTGTATGAGGGAAGGGATTCAGATCGCCTTGGCCAACGCGGCTTTTGGGGTGTGGGCAGTGGCCGGCACACCCAGTACGGCACAGAGGCTGTCTTCGATTACGTCAAGGCCGTAGGTCAGTTCCTGCTCGGTGATGGTGAGGCTGGGCAGCAGCTTGAGCACCTGGTCGTCGATCCCGGCTGTCTCGATGATCAGCCCTCGCTCGAAACAGGCCTGCGAAACACGTCCTGCGAGCAAGGGGTCGCCAAATTCGATGCCCCAGATGAGGCCTCGGCCGCGCACCTGGGCGCCGGGTGTCAGACGCTCTGCCATGGACTGCAGCCGCTGCTCTACCTGCTGCCCTTTTTTTTGTACCGCCTGGGTCAGGGCGTCGTTTTGCCAGAACTGCAGCGCCGCCGTGGCGGTCACGAAGGCAGGGCAATGGCCGCGGAAGGTGCCGTTGTGCTCGCCTGGCGCCCACTGGTCCAATTCGGGCTTGATGAGCACCAGAGCCAGCGGTAATCCGTAGCCCGACAGCGACTTGGACAAAGTCACGATGTCGGGCACGATGCCGGCCTCCTCGAAACTGAAGAAGCGGCCGGTGCGTCCGCAGCCAACCTGGATATCATCTACGATCAGCACGATGCCGTATTCGGCCGTGATGCGCCGCAGGCGCTGCAGCCACTGCACGCTGGCTACATTTACGCCGCCTTCGGCCTGCACGGTTTCCACGATCACGGCGGCCGGCATGTCCATGCCGCTGCCGCCGTCTTTCAGCAGGGCTTCGAAATAGTCCAGCGTATCGGTGTCGGCTCCCAGATAGCCGTCGAACGGCACTGCGGCGCTGTTGCTGAGCGGCACGCCAGCGCCGGCGCGTTTGAAGCCATTGCCGGTCACGGCCAGGGCACCCAGAGTCATGCCATGAAAAGCATTGGTGAAACCCACCACCTGCTCGCGTCCGGTCACCTTGCGGGCCAGCTTCAGCGCCGCTTCCACCGCGTTGGTGCCGGTAGGGCCGGGAAACTGGAACTTGTAGTGAAGGCCTCGCGGTTGCAGGATCACTTCGTAGAAGCGCTCGATGAAACGCTGCTTGGCCTCACTGTACATGTCCAGGGTGTGGGTGATGCCATCGCGCATCAGGTAGGCCAATAGGGCCTGCTTGATCCTGTCCGGGTTGTGGCCATAGTTGAGCACACCGGCCCCGCAAAAAAAATCGAGGTATCGGCGGCCTTCGATGTCAGTCATCCAGGCCCCCTTGGCGCTGCTGAATATGGCTGGAAAGGTGCGGCAGTAACCGCGGACTTCGGATTCGTGCTGTTCAAAGGTAATCATCGGACCCTCCTTTTTGATGAGTGAAAGACGTCGTCCCGTCGGGCGCATGGCGCGCGCGGGAGGTGGCAAAGGCGCGCTGGGCGCGCCGTTTCAAAGCGGCACGGGTGGGGTGCCGCGGTTGATCGGCCCAATGCGATACAGGGGTTCCGCAGGGTGATCGACAGGGAACAGATCGGCGGTGAAGTGGGGCCGGATTTCGCAGTCCGTGTTGTACTTACGCGCCAAGCGCAGGAACAAGGCCCGGGAAGCGATGTTGTCCTCAGCCACCGTAGCGGTGACCCAGCGACAGGAGCGGTTGGCCGGCAGGGCCAGCCATTGCTCGAGCAAGGTGAGCCCCAGGCCCTGGCCCTGGCAGTCGGGCCGCACACCCACCTGCCATACGAACGCGGTCTCCGGCTGGGTGGGTGGGTGGTAGGCGATGACGGCGCCGCACAGCTCGCCGTCATCGCCTTCTGCTACCAAGCAGGTGGCGCCGAAATCGGCGGCAAACAGCACATAAAAATAGGCCGAATTGAGCTCCAGAGTGCCGGTGGCGCGCACCAAGCGCCACAAGGCTGCGCCGTCAGTGGGGCGCACGGAACGAAAACAAACAAAAGAATGAGGTCTGGATGTGTTGTGGTCGATACGGGTCATGCATTGGGTTGTTTCGGGAGGGCTGCCATCGCCGGACAAAGCCGTCGACCACAACCCAGACCACGTCAGCGCCAGAGGGCGGGCACCGCGGTCGGTCCGACCTGTGCAAGGCACAAGTCCTCAAAAAACTCAAGCGACCGGTTGGCCGTTGAACGATCGAATGGCGCTGAGCAAGCTCTGTCCATCCGTTTTTTCAGGATAAACCCAATGTGCCGGATGTTACAAGCCTCTTTTGCCTTTCCCCCGTCAGCTTGGGGGGCCGGGCGAATCCAAAAAAGGGCGGTAAGCCAGCTTGCCGCGCTGATTCGGGTCAGCGAAAGAGTTACCACCGCCTGGCTCAAGCCGGCGACTGAGCCTCTCGGTCATGCCGGCGATCTGCGTGGAGGACGGCTCAGGGGTGCCGGCCGGGCGCCTTCTTGTCGTTTTCGATCAGGGCGTAGGCCGAGTGGTTGTGGATCGATTCGAAATTCTCGGATTCGACCACATAGGCGTCGATGCGGGCTTCGGCATTGAGGCGGGCGGCCACGTCGCGCACCATGTCTTCGACGAACTTGGGATTGTCGTAGGCCCGCTCGGTGACGTATTTTTCATCGGGGCGCTTCAAAAGGCCATAAAGCTCGCAGGAGGCTTCGGCTTCCACCAGGGCGACGATGTCCTCGATCCACATGAATTCGTTGGTGCGGACGGTGACGGTGACGTGGGAGCGCTGGTTGTGGGCGCCCCGTTCGGAAATTTTCTTGGAGCAGGGGCAAAGGCTGGTGACGGGCACCACCACCTTGAGGCGGGTGGCGATTTCCCCGTGGCAGATGTCGCCGATGAAGGTGACGTCGTAGTCCATCAGGCTGCGCACGCCGGAGACCGGGGCGGTCTTGTTGATGAAGTAGGGAAAGCTCATCTCGATGTGGCCGGTCTCGGCCTCCAGGCGCTCCACCATTTCGGCCAGCATGGAGGGGAAGTTCTCCACCGAGATTTCCTCTTCGTGGCCATTTAGGATCTCCACGAAGCGGGACATGTGGGTGCCCTTGAAATTATGCGGCAGGCCCACGTACATGTTGAAGCTGGCGATGGTGTGCTGCACCCCGCGGTTCTTGTCGCTCACCTTGACCGGGTGGCGGATGGACTTGATGCCGACCTTGTTGATGGCCAGCTGGCGCGTGTCAGCCGAGTTCTGCACGTCGGGGATGTTGGGGGTGGGGTGCATGCGGTTCCTGTCTCAAGAAGGGTTTTTCCGGGCGTTGCGTACGGAGCGGACGATGCCATCGGCATCGAGCCCCAGGTCGGCCAGCAACTGGCCTTGTTCGCCATGGTCGATGAAGCGGTCGGGCAGGCCGAGGCGGAGCAAGGGGGTCTGCAATCCCCGTTCTTCGAGCACCCGGGCCAGCTCCGCGCCGGCGCCGCCGATCACGGCATTTTCTTCGATGCTGACCAGCAGCGAATGGTTCCGTGCCAGTTGCTCCACCAGTTCGGCGTCGATGGGCTTGATGAAGCGCATGTTGGCGACCGTGGCATCCAGTTCTTCCCCGGCCGCCAGGGCCGGGGCCACCCTGCTGCCAAAAGCCAGCAGGGCCACGTCCTTGCCGGCCCGCAGCAGTTCGCCTTTGCCGAGCGGCAGGGTGTCCAGGCGGAAGTCGGGCAGGGTGCCGGGGCCGCTGCCACGGGGGTAGCGCACGGCGGCGGGGCCGTCCAGGGCATAGGCGGTGCTGAGCATGCGCCGGCATTCGGCCTCGTCGGCCGGGGCCATCACCACCATGTTGGGGATGCAGGTCAAAAAGGAAAGATCGAAGCTACCGTGGTGGGTGGCGCCGTCGGCTCCCACCAGGCCGCCCCGGTCGATGGCAAACAGCACCGGCAGATTCTGGAGCGCCACGTCGTGGATCAGCTGGTCGTAGCCGCGCTGCAGGAAGGTGGAGTAAATGGCCACGACCGGCTTCAGGCCTTCGCAGGCCAGGCCGGCGGCAAAGGTGATGGCGTGCTGTTCGGCGATGCCCACGTCGAAATAGCGCTCCGGAAACTGTCCGGCAAAGCGCACCATGCCGGAGCCTTCGCCCATGGCCGGGGTGATCGCCACCAGGCGGGGGTCGGCGGCCGCCATGTCGCACAGCCAGTCGCCGAACACCTGGGTGTAGGTGAGCTTGCCGCCCTTGCTGCTCTGGATGCCCTCGGCGGTATCGAATTTGCCGACCCCGTGGTAGAGGATGGGATCGGCTTCGGCGAGCTTGTAGCCCTGGCCCTTCTTGGTGATCACATGGAGGAACTGGGGGCCTTTGAGTTTCTTGATGTTCTCCAGGGTCGGCACCAGGGCGTCCAGGTCGTGGCCGTCGATGGGGCCGTAGTAGTGAAAGCCGAATTCCTCGAACAGGGTGCCCGGTGAAAGCAAGCCCTTGACGTGTTCTTCGGCGCGGCGGGCCAGTTCCAGCAGCGGCGGGGCAAAGCCGAGCATGTGCCGGCCGGCTTCCCGGGCGGCGTTGTAGGTCTTGCTGGAGGTGAGCCGGGTGAGGATGCTGTTCAAGGCCCCGACCGGCGGCGAGATCGACATCTCGTTGTCGTTCAAGATCACCAGCATGTCGGCATCCGCGACGCCGGCGTTGTTGAGGGCCTCGAAGGCCATGCCGGCGGACATGGCGCCGTCACCGATGATCGCTACCACCTTCCTGTCCTCAGCCTTGAGCTTGGCGGCCATGGCCATGCCCAGGGCGGCGGAGATGGAGGTGGAAGAGTGGCCGACGCCAAAGGTGTCATACTCCGATTCGCTGCGCTTGGGAAAGCCGGAAACCCCCCCCTGCATGCGCAGCCGGGCCATGCCTTCGCGCCGGCCGGTGAGCACCTTGTGGGCGTAGCACTGGTGCCCCACGTCCCACACCAGCCGGTCTTCCGGGGTGTTGTAGACGTAGTGCAGGGCGAGGGTGAGCTCCACCGTGCCGAGGTTGGAGGACAGGTGCCCGCCGGTGCGGGCGACGGAGCCCAGCAGGAATTGCCGCAGCTCGTCGGCCAGTTGGGGGAGCTGGCCACGTTCCAGGCGGCGCAGGTCGGCGGGGAATTGAATCTGGTCCAGCAGCTGGTTTGCAGTCATCGTCAGAAGTGTCGATAGCAGATGTAATCCGCCAGTTGGGTCAGCCGTCGGGCCCCGGGGCCGAATGAGGCGAGGGCGCTCAGGGCATCGCTGCGCAGTTCTTCTGCGTAGGTCCTGGCGCCTTCCAGGCCCAGCAGGCTGACATAGGTGGGTTTGTCGGCGGCTTCGTCCTTGCCGGCGGTCTTGCCCAGGGTGGCGGTACTGGCGGTGCAGTCGAGGATGTCGTCGACCACCTGGAACAGCAGGCCGGCGCGCTTGGCGAAGCGGTCCAGCTGCTCCCGGGCTTCGTCCGGCAGCGGTGCGCCGCAGAGGGCCCCCAGCAGCACGGCAGCCCGGATCAGGGTGCCGGTCTTCAGGGCGTGCATCAATTCGAGTTCAGCCTGGCTCAGGGCCTGGCCCACCGCGGCCAGGTCGATGGCCTGGCCGCCGCACATGCCGCGGGAGCCGCTGGCATGGGTCAGCAGGGCCAGCATTTCGAGCTGCTGGGCGGGCTCGGCCAGATCGGGACGGGCGAGCAGTTCGAAGGCCAGGGTCTGCAGGGCGTCGCCGGCCAGCAGGGCGGTGGCTTCGTCGAATTCCACATGGCAGGTGGGGCGGCCCCGGCGCAGCACGTCGTCGTCCATGCAGGGCAGGTCGTCGTGCACCAGGGAATAGGTGTGGATCAGTTCCACGGCACAGGCCGCCACGGCCAGGCGCTCGGGAACGGCGTCCGTGAGTTCGCCGGCAGCAAAGGTCAGCAGGGGGCGGATGCGCTTGCCACCGCCCAGGACCGAGTAACGCATGGCTTGGTGCAGGCGGTGGGGGATGCTGCTGGCGGCGGGCAGATGCTGGGCCAGGGCCGCTTCTATCCGGGCCTGGGTGTCACCCATCCAGGTTTCAAAATTGTTCAAGGAGCCTCTCCTTCCGGGTTCCAGTCCTTCAGTTGGCCGGCTTCCATGATCTGGATCTTCTGTTCGGCTTCCTGCAGTTGCTCCTGGCAGTGGCGTAGCAGGGCCATGCCGCGTCGGTAGGCTTCGATGGAGGCTTCCAGTTCAAGTTTGCCCCCTTCCATGGACTGGACCAGGGTTTCGAGTTCGGTCAGGGCCGTTTCGAACTTCAGTTCGGCAACAGGGGCGGGTGCTTCCGGAGTGGGGGCCATGGAGATCACAAAAAGGGAAACGGGTGAAAATACTGAATTAGAGGCTTTTGGTCAAATACTTACCGGGGTACAATCGCTCTCTTTTTTTGGCCCAGGGGTTTTTGCCCTTGCCCGTTGGAGGGTGGAATGACCGACATAGCGACATTGTCCCGGTTGGCCCCCGCAGTTTCCCAACTGCCGGTGGACTGGTATTTCGATGAAAAGATCTTCGAACTGGAGAAGAAACTCATCTTCGATGCCGGCCCTGGCTATGTCGGCCACCAGCTCATGGTGCCCGATTCCGGCAATTATCGCTCCCTGGAATGGGCCGATCACGGCCGGCTGCTGCTCAACGACGAAGGCCGCTACTGGCTGATGTCCAATGTCTGCCGCCATCGCCAGGCGATCATGCTGCAGGGCGCCGGCAAGCTCCAGGGCAATATCGTCTGCCCGATCCACCGCTGGACCTACGATACTCAGGGCGAGCTGATCGGTGCCCCCCATTTCCCGCAAAATCCCTGCCTGAACCTGAACAAGCTCCCGCTGGAAAACTGGAGCGGCCTGCTCTTTACCGGCCCCCGTTCTGCCAACGCCGATCTGGCCGGCATGAACGTGGCCGGTGAATTCGACTTTTCCGGCTACAAGCTCGACCGGGTCGAAATGCATGAGTGCAATTACAACTGGAAGACCTTCATCGAGGTCTATCTGGAGGACTACCATGTGGTCCCTTACCACCCGGGCCTGGGCAATTTCGTCACTTGTGACGATCTTTCCTGGCAGTTCGGTGAATGGTATTCGGTGCAGAAGGTCGGCATCACGTCCCTGGCCAAATCCGGTTCCGCCGCCTACGAGCGCTGGCAGAAGGCGGTGCGCGAATACTACGGCGACCGGGGCCAGACCCCGCCGCAAGGGGCCGTGTGGCTGACCTACTACCCGAATGTGATGGTGGAGTGGTATCCCCATGTGCTGGTGGTCTCCACCCTGGTGCCCCTGGGCCCTCACAAGACCCTGAACGTGGTGGAGTTCTATTACCCCGAGGAAATCGTCGATTTCGAGCGGGAGTTCATCGAAGCGGAACAAGCCGCCTACATGGAAACCGCGATCGAGGACGACGACATCGGCGAGCGCATGGATCGGGGTCGCATGGCCCTGCTCAAGGCTGGCATCAATGAAGTGGGCCCCTACCAGAGCCCGATGGAAGACGGCATGCAGCACTTCCACGAGTTCTATCGCCGCCTGATGGCGTCCGCCATCGAGGAAGCACGGCGCTAAAGCAGCCGGAACCACCTGGAGCGCCGGGGTGAAATCCGGCGCTTTTCTGCTTCTTGCGGAACCGCCCCCCATGCAATCCCTGTGGATGATCGTTGCCAGCCTGCTGTTTGCCTGCATGGGCGTGTGCGTCAAATTCGCCGCTCAGGCCGGCTTCTCGGCGGCCGAGATCGTCTTCTATCGCTGCGCCATTGCCCTGGGGCTGATGACCCTGATGGTGCGCCTGCGCGGCGTCACCCTGAAAACCCCCCACTGGGGCTTCCAGCTGAAGCGGGGCGTCTCCGGCTTTCTCGCCCTGACCCTTTATTTCTGGGCGATCACCCTCTTGCCCCTGGGCACCGCCGTCACCCTCAACTACACCGCCCCCCTGTTCCTGGCGCTGCTGCTCGTGGTTTTTGCCGGACTCCGGCTCTCCCGTGGCATGGTTCTGGCCTTGCTGACCGGCCTCATGGGCGTGGCCCTGTTGTTGAAACCGAGCATCCAGGCCGACTCGTCGTTTGGCGGCCTGGTCGGCCTCGCCTCCGGTTTGCTGGCCGCCCTGGCCTATTACAACGTGCGGGAACTGGGCGCCCTGGGGGAGCCGGAAAGCCGCACCGTGTTTTATTTCTCGCTCCTGTCCACTCTGGGCAGTCTGGTCTGGCTGGCTTTTTCCGAACTGCACCGGCCCACCCTGGCGACCGGTCTGCTGCTGCTGGGGGTCGGCGCCTTCGCCACCCTGGCGCAACTGGCCATGACCCGCGCCTATGCGCGAGGCAAGCCCCTGGTATCCGCCAGCCTGGCCTACACCACCGTGGTGTTCGCCAGCCTTTTGGGCGCCCTGTTCTGGGGCGAAGTCCTGGGCTGGCTCGAAGCCCTGGGCATGGTGCTGGTGATACTCTCGGGCATCGCCGCCAGCCGGGCGTCCCGCCCCCATTCTGCCGAACAGGATTAAACTGGCAGGCTGTATCGCCCCTTACCCAATCCCTTACCCAATATCACCCAATAACTAAAACGCAACAGGAGTTTCATCATGATTGTCACCGACCATCAAGCTCACCGGGTCAGCGTTACCGTCTACGGTGAGTTCACTCTGGCCGACTATAAGGAGTTCGAGGAACTGGTGAATTACAAGATTCAGTTCGAAGGGCCCGTGGATCTGCTCTTTGATCTGCGCGAAATGGTCGATGCGACCCTGGACGTGGCCTGGGAAGAACTGAAGTTTTCCCGTCAGCACGCCAAGGATTTCAAGAAGGTGGCGGTGGTCACCAGCAGCCAGTGGGTGACCTGGAGCGCCTGGATCTCCCAGGCCTTCGTGGAAGCCGACATCGAAGTCTTTGAGGTTCTGGAAGAAGCCCTGGCCTGGCTCGACGAAGCAGCGCCCGCCTGAGAGCGTCCTGAAGCCATCCTGGGACCGTTCTGGGACCGTTCTGGGACCATCCCTTGCCAGGCCCGAAGGGCGGGTCTGCCAGACGACGCGGCGCGCATCCGCCCGCGTCTGGCGTTAATCGGCGGCCCTGGCCGCCGGATGCCTGCGCAAGCGGATCAAGCGTTGCGGAACGCCCCGGCCTGTCCCCCGCGCGATCAGGGGCGTTTGCGCTCTCCGGCTGGCGGCGTAATGGCGCGCTCATCCTCGTCGGCCGCATGAAGCAGCCACACCAGGTCCTCATCCTGAAGGGGCAGAGGCACCATCTGGTTCCAGTTCCAGCGGAAAACGGGACCCATATAGACATAGCGCGCCAGCACGTCGCCGCGTGGAGTGGTGGCAAAAAAAGGCCAGCTGGAACGGACGGCGTTCTTGATTTGATCGTTGGTCATGGTCATCTCCTCGGGTGGTGATGGCTTCAGTCTGGCCGAACAGGGCAGGCAGGGCAAGGCGCGAGGTGGTGCGTCAGGCCGGAAGCTGAGCGCGGCAGCTTTTTCATTCTTGACGAACGCGCTGGTGTGCGGATGCCCTCGATGACCTGCGCCATGCCTTCGGGGCATTCGGCCTATCCGCCCGCACCAGACGCTGGCTGGCTGGCGCGAGCGGATGTCGGTGGCGTCCGGTGCTGACGGGCGGGGTGAGTGAAGTTGGAAGTGGTTCAACGGTTACGGCAGCGGCTGTCAGCGGAAAACCTCAAGTGGAAGGGCCCCGGGCAGACGGTTCGCGGGAAGCCACTGCATGTATCCCGCTGTATCCCGCTGTATCCCGCTGTATCCCGCTGTATCCCGCTGTATCCCGCGGCCGTCGGCAATTGCGTCATCACGCCACTTCTATGTGAGAACTGCACGCCGGGGTCTTGCCTGCACACCAGCACCGCCGATTGGCTGACCTGATGCAGGTACCGCGCGCTCGCGCCCCCAGGCCCGAATACCCTCGATTTGTTCAGGGCTAGTCTTCGACAATGGCACCACGTTCTGGAAACTACGCCGGAAAAGGTCGTCGCTGACGGCCTGATCTCCCCGCAGGTATGCCTCTTTGACGACTTCGCGCACCGCCGATTCGAGGTCAGATCCAGCAAAGCCTTCGGAAAGATCCACCAATTCGTGCATCAAGGGCTCGGGGAGCTCGCGCTTTAGCCCTCGCTGCACGTAAATGTTGATGATCTCTTTTCGCTCGTCTGGCGTGGGAAGATCAACAAAAAACAACTCGTCGAAGCGCCCCCTGCGCAGGAGTTCGGGCGGAAGTCTGGAAACATCGTTGGCGGTCGCTACAACGAAGACACGCGAGCGCGCCTCTTGGAGCCAGTACAGGAACTGCCCGACCAGCCGTGTCGACGTTCCTCCATCGCCGGAACCCTGGGTTGCGCCGGCCAAGCCTTTTTCAATCTCATCGATCCACAGCACACAGGGAGAAACATGATCGGCTGTCGCAAGCGCGTCTTTCAGCCGACCTTCGCTCTGCCCGAGATACTGGCCGTGAATCGTCGAGAGGTCGAGGCGATACAGCGGCAGGCTCCAGTTATGTGCGATGGCTTTTGCCGAGAGCGACTTGCCGCAGCCTGGCACTCCAACAAGGAGGCAGCCACGCGGTGGTCTGATGCCTCTTTCCCGGAGGTCTGCCGTCAGCAGCGGACGCTCGCGATCAAGCCAGGTTTTGAGCCCGCCGAGGCCACCAACATTCAGTTCTCCACCGCGCACCTGCACCCGCTCGATGCCAGAAATGTCGGCGAAGATGCGATCCTTCGCCTGCATCAGCTCGCGAAGATCGTCCTTGGTGATACGGCCGTTGGCGAGAAGTGTGGCAATGATGTTCTCCGCCTCGATTCTCGATATGCCAGCAAGAATGGCTGCCGCCTGCCGCTCGTCGGCACCATCCCATTCGATGGGGAATTGGTTACGGTACGCTCCCACCTGCTCGCGGATGATTTCGAGCATCTCGTCTTCGTTGGGCGCCGAGAGCACCAGCGACATTCCGAGCCTTTGCAGTTGCCCCCACACCGGTTTTGTCGTGATGACGATCAGAACGCCACCATGCTCAGCCGCCAGCATCACCGCATCCTGCAACTGCCGGGCGAACGGAGTATCGTCCTCGATGTCGGCAACCTCCGTGAGGATGAACGAGAGGTTCTGTCTCTGCGCGATCTGCTGGCTCGCATAGTCGACCGCGCCGACCACCGACCTGTCTTCACTCACCGATCGGTTGGCGAGAAGTTCCTTCGTGCCCTGCGAAAGGGTATGGACAAATATCGGCGCGTTGCTCAGGGACGCTGCCACCTCCTTGAAAATATCGAGGACACGGGCGCGCTCGGCACTGCGAACCGAGATGAACGGCACCCGCGCCTTCAAGTAACGGGTGAGTGCTCCCTTGAATTCCTTCGTGTCGCTCATGTCATCACCTTGTGAACGCTACCCGCTCGCCGCCAGGCAGTGACACAACCTGCATCGACATGTCTTTAGCTGCCACTTTCTCCCCATTCATGAACAAGGCTGTCTTCACTGGATAGATACCTTGCGGCACTCCTGCGGGCATCGTCATCGAGTAGCTCGTCATGTAGGCACCTGCATCTTGATTTTCGTTAGCCCTCTTGCGCGACTTGACCTCCGATCCGTCCGGACGAACCAACGTAAGTTCCTCCTCGAGAAGAGGCTGCTGATCCTTGGTGCCCTGCACGACCTCGATGTTCGAGACCACGGTCATTTTTCCGCCCGGCGCTACCCTTGCATTGGGGTCGAACCGGGTTTCATAACGGACTACCTTGCTGCGGTCTGGAAGCTGCCCGCGGTTTGCCGTTTTGTATTCTGTTTGTACCTGCTCCGCAGTCTTGGTCTGCTTCACGTTAGAGTTCCAGGCCACACAGGCAAGTGATGCAAGTCCAGCCCCGAGAGCAGCACCGCGAACCCTGTCGTTGCCCTGTGCGAGCAAGCCTCCGAGCACCGCGCCGGCGAGGGCGGCAATGCCGGCGTCACATGGGTCTGATCCTCCCCCGGAGGCCTGACTGCCTTCACCTCCCGGTGTTGCACAACCCGCAGCGAACAAGGCGGTGACCACCACCGCAATCGTCGAGTTCCTGAGAATTTTTCCACCCATGTCACGAGTTCCCTGGCAGTTGAAGTTAGTTGATTGATATGGAGTCGAGCGCACGTTTCTGTTCGGCCTCCGCTCGCCGTTTGAGATCGACCGCCCTCGCATGGGCAGGGTCGAGTCGAAGTGCCGAGCCGGCGGCGCTGATCGCGCAGTCGAACTTCTTTTTGCTGAAACATGCTTCACCTTCATCGACGATTGCAGCGAGCGCCGACGCGTTGGAAGAAAGCTCCTGATGCGGCTCGGGCATGTGCTTCGGTAGCGGCCGCGCAGGCTCTGACGCAGGTTTCTCCGTAGGCGCGGACAGAGCGACGACGCGTTGCCCGGAAGCCGCCCCGGCCGGCGCGGGAGTGGCGGGCGTGGCGGGCGTGGCGGGAACAGCGATCGGGAGTGGGGCCAGTGGCGAAGACTCCACGGCTGTTGGAGCGGCCTCGTGTGGCGAGCGTGCGGGCTGCGAGGATGAGGGGGCCGCAGCAGTGGAAGCCGGTGCGGCAACAGCGGCAACCGGAACGGGCACGGAATCCCTCCCTCGCGTCGCAAACCATGCTCCGCCTGCCACAACACAAATGACGATCAGCACTGCCGAGGCAATGATCGCCCTTTTATGCCCGGTCCTTTTGTACCCGTTCCTTTTATGCCCGGTCCTTTTGTGCCCGGTATGTGCCGGAAGGGGGGACGCCGGCGCGACATCGGGTGGCGAGGGGGCAGCCTCGGGTTTCCTCTCCGGCACCGTTGCCGGGGCTGCAGCAGCGGTTACCGGTGCCGGTGTGGCTGACGAAACCGGTTCCGGGGCCGGCTCGTATCTGAGCAGGCTGTTGTTGCGCATGAGGCTTGCAAGGCGTCCGCTCCTGTCGTGCCTGGCGCTGTCTTCCAGGGACTGCTGAGCCCGCTCAGCGTATTTGCGAATCTCGCCCGAGAGATGCTCTCTCAACATTTCCGGGAAGGAGGGAAGGGTCGCGA
Organism: Azovibrio sp.; assembly: GCF_049658005.1. Classification (NCBI taxonomy): domain Bacteria; kingdom Pseudomonadati; phylum Pseudomonadota; class Betaproteobacteria; order Rhodocyclales; family Rhodocyclaceae; genus Azovibrio; species Azovibrio sp. Next base: position 33,102 of record NZ_JBASOH010000015.1, read on the forward strand.
CGCGGTGAAGAAGGGTCAGCGTGCGCCTCGTGTCCAGCATTGCGCGGACGACGGCGGTCTCATCACCGCCGGATTTGAAGTCCCGCTCCATTCTGTCGGCACAACGTTTCAGCCGCGTATTGAAGGCAGCGCTGATCCGCTCGGAGAAAAGGCCGGCCACCCCACTGTTCCAGTTGAGCGTCCCGCGAGACATTGCCAAAACCACGTCATCGTCTTGCCCGCCGGTCTCAAATACCTCGACGCAGTCACTCCATTCCGAGTAGGTTGTCGGTTCAATCATGAAGGGGTTTCACTTCACACGGCGAACAAATGGAACCGATGGAACGAGGTCCCAGGCAGGAAATGCCTCGGCAAGGGCATCTCGCCTTGGCGGGGACTGCGGGTCGGGTGCCGCGACCGGAGAAGGCGTCGGCTCGGGTGGCGAACCTGCGCTCTGTGGTGACGGCATGGCCGCCGCTTCGGAAATGATCTCTCTTGCCATGTTGATTCTCCTCAGGCCGCTGGCTTCGCCATCACCTGGCGGGCACTGTCGTGGGTCGACAGGACATATTGCTCTGGACTAATGGCGTCGAGTAACTGGACGACTTCCGCAGACACCGCATCCCGCTTCGTAAAGTCCCTGCGCCATTCGACGACCTCGGCACATGCCGCGCTCAGGACTTGCAACGACTGCTCTTTCAACTTCGAGAAGTCATCGGCAACCCTGGCTTTAGCCTTGGCGACGTTTGATCGAGCCATGAAAAACCAGATCAGGCAGCCGGCTCCGAGCGCCAGGGGCAGGAATCCTCCCGAGACGGCTGAAAAAATCAGGCCGACACCCAGAACGAGTGCCGCCCAATGCTGGAAGCCCAGCTTTATCTTTGCCAGCGCCTCATCCCTGCGGCGGTCGATGTGGGTACCGAGCGAGGCCGCCAGGTCCTTCTCATTTTCGCCGTTCTGCGTCGTGCCCTGCCAATCCTCGATCGTCAGATCAACCCGGGTGGGGACTGCTGCGCGTATGCTGGCAGAAAGATCCTGATGGGCATCCTTTATCCAGCTCCGGGAAAGCGCAATGGCGAACCTTTGTGTTGCCCTCGAGGCGTGCGACGTCTCCGGGTGCATCGCCGCATTCGTCAGCAGTTGTGTAAAACTGACCCGTTCGTCAAGAGCCTTGCTTTCCAGGTCGTAGCGGCTCTTGGCGGCGGATCTGTTGCCAGCCTCTTCGATAATCAGCTGGCAGAGTTTCTCGGCACGTCGCAGCGGCAACTCCTCCTCGTCAAAGTTCTGCACGAGCTTGTCGAGAAGATCGTCCACGGCCGCCATCAAGTTTGGAGACGGTGGAATGGGACCTTCGAAAATCGCCTTGAAATGGTCACGTACGACCGCCTGCATGGCCGCGCCATTGAGGGTCTTGTTCATCGCTGCCCAGGTTGGGCTGTACTGGCTGAGGTAGTTGTAGCGTGCAGCATTGTCGGTTGTCGGAATCTTGGACCGCAGCCCCTCGTTCCATTGCTTGCGTTGCTCATCCAGAAACCCGGCGCGCTGGCTCAACTCGTCGATCCATCCCTCGATTCGCCTGGCGCATTGATTCCTGACCTCGGAACCAAAAATGCCGCTGGCCAGGGCATCGACAAGGACGACCGACTGGCGGTCGAGGCGCGTAGGGTCCTGCATCCCGAAATACCGGTCGAGCCAGGTTCTGCACGCAGCATGCCTCGCCGTGCGGCGGGTTATCAGGGCGAAGAAAAGCGACGTCTTCTCATCGTCGCGGCGAATCGCCTCGGCAAGCGCCTTCTCTGCAAGAGGCTTGTTGTCGGCAAGCCAGGCGGCCAGCGCCACGAGGGCAGGGGCAAGCCAATAGCGCGGGGCTGATAGCATCAAGCTCTCGGTCGCCGTATTGACGGTTTCCTGGCGGACGATGCTGATATCGGCGGCTTGAAGAATGCCCGTCGCATGCCGCCTGACCTCGGCGTAATAGCCGAATTTCGTCTCGATTTCCTGGCGTATCTTGACCTGTCTCGTCTCGGCCAGCGCGACCTCTTTAGCCTTTGCGTCAGCAGCGACAAAATCCAGAAATGCCTGTTCAAGACGAGCCAGCTCGGATCGTGTATTCACGACCTCCTGCCCAACGTTCTCGACTTGATTCGAGACCGTCCCGATATCGCTCCTCAGAGTTCTCAGGCTGTTCTCGATGAACGCGAGGTCGGCCAGATGGATGATGCGTTCCGTGCTCATTCCTGTCCTTTCACGATTGATGTGTCGCCGTTGTCAGCGACGGCAATCAGTTTGTCCGCATAGATTTCGATAAACGCGTAACCGGGATGCAATGCCAGAGACCGGCCCCGCTCCATGAGCGGCGGGAGAGGTTCAAATGTCTTGTAGTGCCGGATGATCGAACCATCCCGGTCCAGGGTATGAACTTCATGAGGCGGGCCAAGGTAGCACTTGGCAACAATTCCGACGGGAAGGTACTCGATGGTGAGTTCGGGAAGTTCGGAGCGTATCGCACAGAGCAGCGCTTCGAGAGTTTCCCGGGTATTCACATGGCCGCCAGCGTCCAGCTTTTTCATCGCCTCGACATAGGCGGCTGAACGTCTCTGGCGCAGACGATCCTCGATGGCCTTCGGGGAAAGAAGGAGAGTGGAGGACGCCGCTGACCGTGTACTCGTGAGAGACGACGTGTCAAGCGCCGGTGCCCTGCTACCCAATATCGCGCGCGCCATATTGCCCTATTGATTTTCCGTGGTTGCTGTTGTCATTGCCCGGATGCAAAACGCTTGGAGGCAAAAACATTGCCGGCCTCCCCTTCTTGCACCGCGCATCGCAACTGCATCGCAATGCCGGTGACCGCAGTGTCATTTTTTCGATTGTAGCTTGGGCTTGAAAGGCAGTAAATCGGAACGTTCGGCCAATGGGGGGGATCGCAATGGGGGGTGGGCTCGATGGATTGCGTGTTTTCAGCGGGAGAAAGGATCGAGTGCTTTGGTGAATGGCTTGCCCGGTTGGTGTTCGAGTGTGGTGCCGGGCGATCCGGCGCGGCGGCCGGATCGTTCAGGAGAAAGAAGCGGGGATGGGCAGGTTACGCGCGGTGGTGCCTTGCCAGCCGCCAGGCCAGGGTGCCGCCGACCAGGGGTGTGGCGAGGGCGGCGAGCAGCAACAGGGGGACGATGCCAGCGGCGGTGAGGGTCTGGGCAGCGAGGCTGACGCCGAGCGCCTGGCCGAGGAAAAAACTGGAGGCAAACAAGGAGACGGCAGTGCCGCGCACCTTGGGCGCCATCTGGGTGGCGTGGGTCTGCAAGGTGTTGTGCACCATGTAGAAACCGAGGCCGACCAGATAGCTGGCCGGTAGCGCCCAGATCCAGGTGCTGCCCCAGGCCAGGATCAACCAGCCCAGCGCGATGAGCACGCCGCCACCCATGGCCAGCCCGACTTCGCCAAGGCGGCGGACGAAATACCGGGCGGCAAAGATGTAAGACAGGCCGCCGAGGCCGAAGAAGGCCATGGCGGCGCTGGCGAGAGTGAGGCTGAGGCCGAAATGTTGGTGCAGATAGGAGGGCACGAAGGCGAGGGTGCCGAAAACCAGCATGCCTTCGAGAAAGACGATGCTCAGGATCAGCCGGGCCCAGGGCTGGGCGAAAACCTCGGCAGCCTGGCCGAGCAAAAGGCCCTGGTGGTAAGTGTCGGTTTGGCGGTGCTGGGTGCTCGGGTTGGCGCGCGATTCGAGCAGGACGACGATGCCGATGAGTAGATACAGCACCGCTAGAAACGCAAAGGCCCAGCGCCAGCCGAGCGTGTCGGTAAACGCGCCGCCGATGAACTGGCCGCCGACGGAGCCCAGGATCTGCCCGCCCAGAAAGCGGGCGAGCGTGGCCTGCCGTTGTTCATAGGGCACCGTGTCGCCGATCCAGGCCATGGACAAGGGGATGATGCCGGCCGCCGTGGCACCGAGCAGCACGCGCGAGACGACCAGCGCATCGAGCGATGCGGCCAGGGCCGAACCGAGGGCGCCGAGCGTGCTGCAGAGGGTGGTCAGGGCGATCAGGCGGTATTTGCCGACGCGGTCTCCGAGCGGACCAAACAGGGCCTGGGAGAGGCCATAGGCGATGGCGAACGAGGAGATGACCGAGGCCACGGCGGTCGGGCTGGCCGCAAAGCTGCGGGCGAGGTCGGGCAGCATCGGGTCGCAGAGCCGCGCCGCCGCCGCGCTGGCGAAGGCGGCCACGGAGAGCAGCATGACGGCGCGGCGGTGGTGAGCGGCCAGGGCTTCGCTCATGGTGTCGGCCCGGCATCAGGGCTGTCGGCCGGCGCGGGCTGCCAGCAGGCGCGGCTGGCGATTTCGAGCGAGCGCAGGCGCAGTTCGGGGTCGAAGATATCGCTCACGACCATCATTTCATCGGCGCCGGTGGCGGCCCGCAGGTCGCGCAGGCCGTCGCGCACGCGTTCCGGGCTGCCGATCACCGCAGCCCCCAGGAAATCGGCGATACCCGCACGTTCACGCGGAGGGATGCTCTGCAAAAAGCCGGCGACAGGCGGCGGCAGAAGGCCGCGTTCGCCCCGCAGGATGCCGAGGACGCGCTGGAAGGTGCTGGTGGCCAGGAAGTCGGCTTCGGCATCGGTTGGCGCCGCGATGACCGGCACGCCGATGATCACATAGGGTTTCTCCCGCTTCTCGGAAGGACGGAAATTGTGGCGGTAGAGTTCGATGGCCTGTAGCAGCATGGCTGGCGCGAAGTGCGAGGCGAAGGCATAGGGCAGGCCGCGTTCGGCGGCGAGGCGGGCCGAAAACAGGCTGGAGCCGAGCAGCCAGATCGGCACCTCGGTGCCGACGCCGGGCACGGCGATGACGCGTTGATCCGGCTGGCGGGGACCGAGCAGGCGCTGCAGTTCGGCGACATCGCGCGGGAAGTCGGCCTCGGTTTCGATGCGGTCGCGGCGCAAAGCGCGCAGCGTCATTGCGTCGGTGCCGGGGGCGCGGCCCAGCCCGAGGTCGATGCGGCCGGGGTAGAGCTCGGCCAGGGTGCCGAAGGCTTCGGCGACGACCAGCGGCGCGTGGTTGGGCAGCATGATGCCGCCTGAGCCGACGCGGATGCGCTCTGTCTGCCCGGCGATGTAGCCGACCAGCACGGCGGTGGCGGAACTGGCGATGCCCGGCATGTTGTGGTGCTCGGCCAGCCAATAGCGGGTGAAGCCGAGCGCTTCGACATGGCGGGCGGTGCGTAGGGAAGTGGCCAGCGCCTCGGCGACCGTGCCGCCTTCGCGGACGGGGACGAGATCGAGCATGGAGAGTTTGAGATCAGCGAGCGGGTTCATACCATTTCCTTGGGGGTAAAGAGGGCCGGGTTACGTCGGCTGGCCACCCAGCCGAAGAAGGAGAGCAGGGCGAGGCCGGCGCCGATGAGCAAGATGCCGGCAATCTCGGTGCCCTTGAACGATTCGCCGAAGGTGAGGCGGGACGCCAGGATGGCGACGACCGGCGTGCCGAGCACCGACAGGCTCGCCTCCCAGGCCGGCGCGCGGTCGAGGATGTAGATCCACAGCCACCAGCACATCGCCGTGCTGATCACCGACATGAAAAAGAGGATGCCCACGTAGGCTGGCGTCCATTGCGTGGCCGGTTCGGGCACGACGAGCGCAAGGAGGACCAGCGGCAGGGCGCCAAGGATCATCTGCCAGGTGGTCAGGGTGAGCAGGTCCACCGGCGTCACGGCGCGCAGGCGCTTGATCAGGATGGTGCCGCTCGCCCAGCACAGAGCGGCCATCAGGCCGAGGAACTTGCTGAACAGGCTGGCGTGCATGTCCCACGGTGCGATGATCAGCAGCAGGCCAATCAGCGTGCTGGCCGCCGCCAGCCACTGTTTGCCGCGCACCCGTTCGCCGAGCAGCGACCAGGCCAGCAGCAGGGTCCAGATCGGCATGGTGAAAATGAGCACGGCGGTCTTGCCCGGACCGCCTTCGACCAGTGCCCAGGTCTGGAAGATCATGAAGCCGGCGACCTGGGTGAGGCCGATGCCGAGGGTCTGGAGGGGGGCGACCAGGGTCAGCCGGCGGCCGCTCAACTGGAGGGCGACGAGTAACGACAGGGCGCCGCCGGCGCAGCGTTCGGCGGCGAAGGCAAAGGGCGGCGCATAGGCCAGGCCCTGCTTGGCGAGCACCCAGGTGTAACCCCAGGTCAAAGACAGGACGGCAAGGGCGAGGGCGATCTTGCCTTTTTTGATCGAATCGAAGAGAGGAGTAAGGCGGTGTTTCATCAGGATGGCTGGCTTGAATAGACCGGTCGTCTAGTGAGTATATCCAAAATGTATCCAGAAATGGCCGCTGCACCGACGACCGTCGTGTGGGTTGGGGATCTTCGCCGGTGCTTGGTGTGAAAGCACGCCGGTGCTTGGTGTGAAAGCACGCCGGTGCTTAGCGTGAAAGCAGTTTCCTGGTGAATACCATGGCGTTTTCCAGCGCGGCGGTGTCGTGGTGCAACTTCCCCAGGAGGCTCGCGCCCAGCCACATCTGGTACAGCGTCTGGGCGGTCATCTGTGGGTCGAGGGGCGGCATCGAGCCCTCGTCAACCCCGGTTTCGATGATCTGGGCGATACGCTCGACGATCTGATCGGTGCCGTCGCGCAGGGTGATGCGCATGGCGTCGGACAGGTCGGATACTTCGCCGGCCAGCTTGACGACCAGACATTTCTGCTCGGCACAGGCCTCGAGTTGCCTGCCCAGCCAGCGTTGCCAGAAGCGCATCAGGCGCTCGTGGCTGGAGGTGGCCGGGGCGGCGAACAGTTCGTCGAGATCGGCCAGATAATGGTCGAAATAGTCCTGCAGCAAAGCCTGGCCGTATTGTTCCTTGGATTCGAAGTAGTGGTAGAACGAGCCCTTGGGCACGCCGGCCGCGGTCAGGATCTCGTTCAGGCCGACGCTTGCAAAGCCCTTGCCCACGATGATGCGGTGGCCGGTTTCGAGAATATGCTGGCGGGTGTTGTCGTGGCGAGGGTTCATGGGCAGCAGTCTGTCAAAAAATAGACCGGTCGTCTAGTGAGCTAGTGAGCCCGTCCATGAACGGCAGGATCGGAAACCTCCGTTCCATGCCGCGGCAGGCTGGGTCAAGCCCCGTGCCAGGCCTCGCATGCCGACTGCATGCTGATCTCATCTGCTGCTCATCGGCTGCCCATGTCGCGTTGGCCGCCGGTTCTGCCGGCTCGATCCTGTCGAGCAAGACCCCGCAGGCTTGCGCGCAGCACCTGGCGCGCGGCGGCGAAAAAGCGGGCGGCGGCTCGGGGTGCCGGGCCCGGGTTGGCCTCAGTTGCCGGCCGGGGGCTGGGCGGACTTGGGCCGGAAGGCTTTGACCACGGCCGGGTCGGTTTCCATCCAGGGCGCGCCGATCAAATCCAGGCAGTAGGGCACGGCGGCGAAGATGCCGGGCACGAGGACCCGGCCTCCGGCATCCTTCAGGCCCTCCAGGGTTTCCCGGATGGACTTGGGCTGGCCGGGCAGGTTGAGGATCAGGGCCTGCCTGCGGATCACCGCCACCTGGCGGGAGAGGATGGCGGTAGGCACGAAATGGAGGCCGATCTGGCGCATCTGTTCGCCGAAACCGGGCATTTCCTTGTCGGCCACGGCCAGGGTGGCCTCCGGGGTCACGTCGCGCCGGGCCGGGCCGGTGCCGCCGGTGGTCAGCACCAGATGGCAGCCGGCATCATCCACCAGGGCCTTCAGCGTGGCTTCGATGCCGGGCCGGTCGTCGGGAATCAGCCGGGTTTCGGCCTGGAACGGAGTGATCAGGGCCTGTTGCAGCCAGTCCTCGAGGGCGGGGATGCCTTGGTCCGCGTAGGTGCCGCTAGAGGCCCGGTCGCTGATGGAGACCAGGCCGATCCTGAGCGGCTCATTCATCGCCGGTCACTCCTTCTGCGGCAGGGGTTTCCTGGCCGTCCAGTTCCTTGAACACCCGGAACAGTTCGCGGAAGTTCCTGGGGGGCTTGTTTTCGGCCTGCTCCTTGACCGCCGCCCGGCGTAGCTGGCGCAGGCGGGTCAGGTCGGCCTGGGGAAATTTTTCGGCAATTTCCTGCAGCACCGCTTCGTCTTCCAGGAAGCGGGTGCGCAGCCGTTCCAGCCGGTGCAGTTTCGCCACTTCGGCGGCGGAATCCCCCCGGATGTGAGCCAGGGCGGCGCGGATCGGCTCCGGGTCCAGGCCCCGCATCAGCTTGCCGATGTATTGAAGCTGGCGGCGCTGGGCTTCGAACTTGGGAATGCGCTGGTATTCGCGCACGGCCTCGAGCAGGTCCTCATCCAGGTTCATGCGCTTCAACTGATCGCGGGAAAGTTGCACCAGGTCCTCACCCAGGGCCTGAAGTTCGTGCATGGCCTGTTTGACCTGGGTCTTGGAGGGGCGGCCGCCGTCTTCCAGTGTTTCGTCTTTGCGTTTGTTGTGGTGCATGGCAGCCTTGCTGGGCAAGATGGGGCGGGAGGGGGCTGCTATGATAGCGATTTTTTACGCCCGGCGGCTTTCCTCTATGGCTGAGAAACAATTCTCCAACGACTTTTCCACCCTGCAGCAACTGGCCCGGGATGTGCTCGGCCATGCCCGCCAGAAGGGCGCCAGCGCCTGTGAGGTGGAGGTCTCCGAAGGCTTCGGCCAGTCTGTCAGCGTGCGCTGCGGCGAAGTGGAAACCATCGAATACAACCGCGACAAGGGGGTGGGGGTCAGCGTTTACATCGGCCAGCGCCGCGGTCATGCCAGCACTTCGGATTTTTCGCCGAAGGCCCTGCGCGAAACCGTGGAGGCAGCCCTCAATATCGCCCGCTTCACCGCCGCGGACGACTGCGCCGGCCTGCCGGAGCCGGAGCAACTGGCCTGGGAAACGAGGGATCTGGACCTTTACCATCCCTGGGAACTGCCGGTGGAGGCCGCCATCGAATTGGCCCAGCGCGCCGAAGCCGCCGCTTTCGAGGTGGATGAACGCATCAGCAATTCCGAGGGCGCTACCATTTCCACCCAGCAAGGCCAGTTCGTGGCGGCCAACAGCCTGGGTTTCATGGCTGGCTATCCCACCTCCCGCCATTACATTGCCTGCTCGGTGATTGCCGGGGAGCAGGACTCCATGCAGCGCGACGACTGGTACAGCACCGATCGCAACGCGGCCCGGCTAGAAGAGCCGGAACGGGTCGGGCAGCAGGCGGCCCGCCGGGCGCTCGCCCGTCTCGATGCGGGAAAAATCAGTACCGGCAGCTATCCGGTGATCTTTGAAGCGCCCTTGGCGGCCGGCCTGCTCGGCAATTTCGTCCAGGCCGTGAGCGGCAGCGCCCTGTACCGCAAATCCACCTTCCTGCTCGACCACCTGGGCCAGCAGGTCTTTCCTGAATTCTTCCAGTTGAGCGAACGCCCCCATCTGCCCGGCGGCCTGGCCAGCGCCCCCTTTGACAACGATGGCGTGCTGACGCGGGACCGGGAAGTGGTGCGGGACGGCATCCTGGAAGGCTATTTCCTCAGCGTCTATTCCGGCCGCAAGCTGGGCCTGCCCAGCACCGGCAATGCCGGGGGCAGCCACAACCTCATCCTCAAGCCCGGCGAGCACGATCTGGAGGGCCTGTTACGCCTGATGGGCCGTGGCCTCTTGGTGACCGAGTTGCTGGGCCACGGGGTCAACTACGTGACGGGCGATTATTCCCGGGGGGCGGCGGGGTTCTGGGTGGAGGATGGCCGGATCGTCCATGCGGTGGAAGAAATCACCATCGCCGGTAATCTCAAGGACATGTTCCGCAAGCTCCGCGCCGTGGGCCGGGATGTGCAGGTGCGGGGCTCGAAGCAGACCGGCTCCCTGCTGCTGGACGCCATGACCATCGCCGCCTGAAGGCACAGGAAGGAAGCCCGCTCATGACCGTGACGCGTTTTTGTTTCATCCGCCATGGCGAAACTGCCTGGAACACCCAGCGCCGCCTGCAGGGGCAGCTGGATATCGGCCTCAATGAAAATGGCGAAGGCCAGGCCCGCGCGGTGGGGCGATGGCTGGCCCGGCGCGGGGGAATCGATGTCATCCATTCCAGCGACCTGTCCCGCGCCTGGCGCACGGCCGGGCATGTCGGCATGGCCCTGGGGCTGACCCCGCTGCCGGCGCCGGGCTTGCGGGAGCGCCGCTACGGCGTGTTCGAAGGGCTGACTTACACCGAGGCCCGGGAGTGGCACCCGGAACACTATGCCCGTCTCGAAGCCCGGGAACCGGACTTCGTCATCCCCGACGGGGAAAGCCTGCGCCAGTTCCATGACCGGGTCACGGCCGGTCTGGAAGCCTTGCTGGAACGGCACCGGGGCCAGACTCTGGTGGTGGTGGTGCACGGCGGGGTGCTGGACATCATCAACCGCTTCGTGCGGGGCAATTCCCTGTCCGCGCCGCGCGACTTCCTCATTCCCAATACCGGGCTGAACTGGGTCGTGCAGGATCGGGACGGCTGGCATATCGAAGCCTGGGGCGAGACCCCTCATCTGGAAGCCGGCGCCCTGGATGAGTTGAGGTAAGGATTTCTGCGCGGCCGCACCGGCTTCTCCTTCCTTCTGCCGATCCTGTAGAATTGAGCCCTTTTTCAAAGGCTCGAGGGCAACATCCATGTTTTCCGCCAAAGACACGCTCGCCAAGGTTGATCCCGAACTCTGGAAGGCGATTGAATCCGAAAATCGCCGCCAGGAAGATCACATCGAACTGATTGCTTCCGAAAACTACGTTTCCACCGCCGTGATGCAGGCGCAGGGCTCCCAGCTCACCAACAAGTACGCCGAGGGTTATCCCGGCAAGCGTTACTACGGCGGTTGCGAGTATGTCGACGTGGTGGAGCAGCTGGCCATCGACCGCCTGAAGGCCCTGTTCGGTGCCGACGCGGCCAACGTCCAGCCCAACTCCGGCTCCCAGGCCAACCAGGCCGTGCTGATGGCCTTCGCCAAGCCCGGCGACACCCTCATGGGCATGAGTCTGGCCGAAGGCGGCCACCTGACGCACGGCATGCCGCTGAACATGTCCGGCAAGTGGTTCAATGTCGTCTCCTACGGCCTCGATGAAAAGGAAGCGATCGACTACGACGCCATGGAAGCCCTGGCCCGCGCGCACAAGCCCCGCATCATCGTCGCCGGCGCCTCCGCCTATTCCCTGCGCATCGACTGGGAGCGCTTTGCCCGGGTCGCCAAGGAAGTCGGCGCCATCTTCTGGGTCGACATGGCGCACTACGCCGGCCTGATCGCCGCCGGTTTCTACCCCAATCCCATTCCCTTTGCCGACGTGGTCACCTCCACCACCCACAAGACCCTGCGCGGCCCGCGCGGCGGCGTGATCCTGATGAAGGCCGAGCACGAAAAGGCGATCAACTCCGCCATTTTCCCGGGCCTGCAAGGCGGCCCCCTGGAACACGTGATCGCCGCCAAGGCCGTGGCCTTCAAGGAAGCCGCCACGCCCGAGTTCAAGCGTTACCAGGAGCAGGTCATCATGAACGCCCGGGTGATGGCGCGGGTGCTGGGCAAGGAGCGCGGCCTGCGCATCGTCTCCGGCGGCACCGAATCCCATGTGTTTCTGGTGGATCTGCGCTCCAAGCACATCACCGGCAAGGCGGCCGAAGTCGCCCTGGGCCAGGCCCACATCACCGTGAACAAGAACGCCATCCCCAAGGACCCGGAAAAGCCCATGGTCACCTCCGGCATCCGCATCGGCTCGCCGGCCATGACCACGCGCGGCTTCACCGAGCTCGAAGCCGAGAAGATCGCCCACCTGATCGCCGACGTGCTCGATGCTCCCGGCGACCCGGCCGTGCTGGCCAAGGTGCGGGAACAGGTGAGTGCCTTGTGTCAGCGCTTCCCGGTCTACGGCGCCTGATCGAGCCGCGCCTGATCGAGCCTGGCGCAGCGCCCGGCAGGGGCGCTGCGCTCACCCTTCTGGATTTTCCGGCATGAAATGTCCGTTCTGCGGCACCCTGGATACCACCGTCGTCGATACCCGCATCAACGATGAAGGCGACGTGGTGCGCCGCAGGCGGCGCTGCAGCCGCTGCGACAAGCGTTTCACCACCTATGAGCGGGCCGATGTGCAGCTTCCCCTGGTGGTCAAGAAGAATGGCGCCCGGGTGCCCTTTTCCCGGGACAAGCTGCGCGCCAGCCTCGAACTCGCCTTGAGAAAGCGCCCGGTGACGACCGAGGCCATCGACAGTGCCATCGCCGGCATCGAGGAACGCCTGCTGGCCTCCGGCGCGCGGGAAATCCTCTCCCAGCAACTCGGCGAACTGGTGATGGCCGAGCTGAAAAAGCTCGACAAGGTGGCTTACATCCGCTTTGCCTCGGTCTATCGCAATTTCGAGGATGTGGATGCCTTCTCCCGGGTGATCAAGGAAGTTTCTCCGGGCACCGGGCGGCGCAAGGCCAATCCTCCGCCCGCCGGAACCTGAGCATTCCATGCCCTTTTCCGCCTTTGATCACGCCTGCATGGCCGAGGCCCTGCGGCTGGCCGAACGGGGCCTCTATTCCACCTCGCCCAATCCCCGCGTCGGCTGCGTCATCGTCCGTGCCGGGCAGGTGGTGGGGCGCGGCTGGCATGAGCGCGCCGGCTGCGCCCATGCCGAAGTCCATGCCCTCGGCGAGGCCGGCGAACTGGCCCGGGGCGCCACCGTCTATGTGACGCTCGAGCCCTGTTCCCACCATGGCCGCACGCCGCCCTGCGCCGATGCCCTGATCGCCGCCGGCGTGAGCCGGGTGGTGGCGGCCATGGAAGACCCCAATCCTTTGGTCGCGGGAGCCGGCCTGCGCCGCCTCGAAGCCGCCGGCATCCGCACCGAGTGCGGCCTGCTCGCAGACGAGGCGCGGGAACTCAACATCGGCTTCGTCTCCCGCATGCGCCGGGGCCGCCCCTGGCTGCGCCTCAAGGCCGCGGCCAGCCTGGACGGCAAGACGGCCTTGAACAACGGCGCCAGCCAGTGGATCACCGGCCCCGAAGCGCGTCAGGACGGGCACCGCTGGCGGGCCCGGGCCTGCGCCATCCTCACCGGCATCGGCACGGTACGAAGCGACGACCCGCGACTCGATGTGCGCGGCGTCGACACCGGCCGCCAGCCCCTGAAAGTGGTGGTCGATAGCCGCCTCGAACTTTCCCCCACGGCGCGGCTGTTCGAGCGTGGCCGGGTCCTGGTGGTCTCCGCCCGCAACGAGCCGCCCCAGCCGCTGCTGGACCAGGGCGCCGACTGGGTCTGCCTGCCCGATGCCCAGGGTAAGGTCGATCTGGCGGCCCTGCTCCAGGAACTGGGGCGGCGCGGCATCAACGAACTGCATGGGGAGGCGGGGCCCAGACTGAATGGCGCCCTGTTCCAGGCCGGGCTGGTGGATGAATTGCTGCTCTATCTCGCCCCCTGCCTGCTGGGCGACAAGGCCCGGAGCCTGTTTCATCTGCCGGAACTTGTCAGCCTGGAAGCGCGTCTGAATCTCGATATCCGCAGCCTCGACCCGGTGGGCCGGGATGTGCGTCTGCTGGCCCGCTGCACTGAGGCCCGGCCTTGAAGCGTCGTCACGTTGTCTACGAGGTCTAGAACATGAATCCACAACAAACCCAGGTCGCCATCTTCGGCGGAGGTTGTTTTTGGTGCACGCTAACAACTTAGCTCTGTAACCTGTTGTTTTTATTATGCGTGAAGTCGATTTCACATAGAACTGCGTGACTCTGTGTGAAATGCCACCGTACTACCCCATAAAACACCGTACAAGCTCTTCAAGGTGCTTGGGTAGGGGTAGGTATCAACCAGCACAAAAAAACGGCTCTATGGCCGTTCTGTAGGGTCAAGGTCTGGGCCTTCTTCGTGGTGTGTGACCTGGTGCCTGTTCCTGGTTAAGTTCTGCAATTCTGGCTTGTTCAAGTTCAGCTAAAAGCTTGTTTTTCTGCAAAATTAATGAATTTAGTTTTGCTTCAGCTTTAATCCTATCTTCCAAAGTTTGAGCATTAGCTAAATCAGCTTGTGCTGAATCAATCTGCATTTGTAGACTGGCTAAAGATTTGGCTACGCCTTGAACTGATCCAGAACTCTTCTTCCTTTCGGAAGGGGAGCTTTTCGCATTCTGCGATCCTTTAGCTACGCTGGTTGCTTTAATTGCATCTTTAAAAGAAATTCCTTTTTCAGTAGAGTTTGAAACTTTCCCAGAATTAATTTCTGGTTGATTTTTGTTAGTTGAAGAAATTTCTTGAACTGTGGTAGCTGTATTGGTAGAAGTTGCTTTTGTTAAGCTTCTTTTTCCAGAATAAGCATTTGAGCCTTTAGGTATTCTCTTTGGTTTGTTGTATCTCTTTTCAATGAAATCTTTTCTGTATTCTGTGGATTCATCAAGCCTGACTTGAATTTTTGAAAACTGAAAATCATTCAAAAAAGTCTTATTAATTACTTCGTCAGCTTGTTGAACTAATTTTTTGTAATCTGAGTTTTTACTAAAAACAGGACCTCTTAACCTGGTTGCCTTCTTCTGGTTTGGAAATCTTACAGAAATAAAATCCATTCCTTTTCTTGTAACAGTGCAGCCTTTTTCCTCCAGAAATTCAATCAATTCATTTCTGTTTTTGATTTTTTCTTTTCTAATTAGTTTAGGAATTTCAATGCTTAAACGATTTTTGATTGTGTGTGAAGTTTTTCCCGCTGGAACTTTTTTGTCAAAAGCTGTGAATTCTGCTCTCAATGGGTCTTCTACAACTTGTGCATAACCAAGTTTATGATTCCAAATTGCAGAAAAATCTTTAACCATTTGATTTGATTTTTCGCCTGGTGGATCAATGTTGAACTGCTTTTGTGTTTTGACGTCAATCATTGGTATCAACAAATGAAGCTCTGTATTTCCTTTGTCTTCGTGTCTAACAATAAGCATATTTAATCTGTCAGGTCCAAGACCTGGTGCAAAAGCTTCATAAATAGCTTTAACGATTTTATTTAGCTGTGCATTTGTTGGCTTTTCACCATCACGAAAAGCGATAACGCCAGAAGTGTATTTAAATTTCCTGGGGTTCTCGTCAATCAATAATTTGGTTAGGTCTGGATCACCATAAAAAATTTCTGGTTTAGGATTTCGTGGATTTCCATTTGAATCGTTATCTTGTAGTAGATAACGAATTGCTGAATCAGCTTTTCCCGTGCCGTGGTTGAAAAAATTAACAATCATTTCAACCTCCAACTTTCTTGAACTTGGAAAGCATTATTTTGTTTAATTGCTTTAGTTCTTCAAGTTCATTTCTGATTTCGTCTAAAAGTTCTGGATAATCAGTTTTTAGAGAATTAACCTTTTTTGCAATCTGGTTAATATTGTTGCTTATCTTTGATTGCTGGTAAATACTTTTTGCAACTTCTGCAAGAATTGCTTTTTTCTCTGTTGCTGCTCCTGGTTTGGATAACAATTTTTCTCTACAAAAATTTGCAAGCGTGCTTTGCGGCGAGTTGCTAAAGTGATCAGTTAATTTCAAGTATTCAGTTGGTGAAAGATAGATAGAAATAACTTTTGTTCTCAATTCCTCGTTACCATCCTCTCCTGATTGACCAGTTGATTTTTTCTTTTTTATTTCCATTTTTGACCTTTCTTTTTATTGTTGTTAGTCGTGTGCGACAAATAGGGGAGTGGGGGAACCCCACAGCTTTTATTCATTCCATTATGGGAATGATTGGGCTTGCTTCGAATTTGTCTTTTCTCTATTCATTAAACCAGAAACAAAACCGAAATCAAGTTTTGATATTGGAGGTATAGATTGATTTTTGTGAAATTTTCTTTAGCCTATATTGGAGGTATAGATTAAAACCAAATTGGAGGTATAGGTTATGGCAAACAAAAAAACGGAGATAAAAAAGAAGAAACGAACAATGTATTTTGAAGAAGAATTATTTGAGCAGTTTTCGGAAATATGTTCAGAATACAAAAAATCTCCAAGTGAAATTCTCAATACTTATATGAAAAAAATTGTCGGTAACTATAAAAGCAAAAGTAAACAGGCATAAAAAAACCACCTTTCGGTGGCTTATTTATTCAAATCAATTGATTAAGGTGTTACTGCTGCTGGTGCTCCACAATTTGCAGGTGCATATTTAGAATCACCAGAATATGTGCAACCCCAAGTTCCTGCTGTTGCATCTCTTGTCCAGATGATGTTACCTGCTGCCTTTGTGTTTCCTTTAACAGCACAAGCTATGTTGCCACCTGCACCATCTGCAACAGTAATTGTGCAATTTGAAGTTGATCCGGTTAAACCTATTACTCCAAGAGTAATAGTTTTTCCTTCATTAACAGCAACTTCGAAAGCTGTTTTGCCTGGACTAATTTCAGCTAAACCAGCAGCAACTTTAGATTTTGCAACATAGTCTTGATATGCAGGTAAGGCAATAGCAGCTAAAATACCGATAATTGCAACGGTAATCATTAACTCAATTAATGTGAAACCCTTTTGGGTTTGTGTCTTGATAGAATTCAATTTCATAATTTTCTCCCTTTATTTTTTGGTTATTTTTCTATCGCTAATCAAAATAAACACCCGTTTATCTTGAATTGCTTAAATACCTATAAGAGAAAAAATTAAAAAATCAAGTTTTCTATTGACAAACGGTTTTTAATGTACGATAAGTATTGGGACAAAACTATAATTTTGTTACCTTGAATAAGGTTATTTTAGTCTGAAGATACCGGCTTCCCTGCCGGTATTTTCTTTTGTTCGCTTAATTGTTATTAGTTGCGATATTTGTATTTAGTTATTGTCTCGATCTCATTCTATTTGAAAGATGTTCAATGGTATTTGGTTCAAGCAATTTGAACCAAGGCATTTCAAACATTTGTGCAACAGGCCAAAAATTTGGATCATCAACAAAGCAAGATTTGTTGATTGTTTCTTTTAGATAAAAGAATGACTTGGAATCCAATCCTTCCTCAATTAGCATGATGTAATTAACGAATAAATGAACGGCATCATCTGGCTCAAGAAATTCAAGCATTATTACAAATGGCGCAATTCCTGCTTCCATAAAAATATTGTGCGCAGTTATATCATTAGTTTTGGTTGCGCGAATATAGTAAGCATTTTTAGATAACTTTTCCGAATCTCTGTATATCAAATTCAATGTGAGATACATTGCAGCCTTTACTGGTTCGTCCTCTTCATTTTTTAATTTATTGTATGCGGCTAAGATAAAACTACTTATGTAATTATTTTTTTCTATGTAATTCATCTTGCTTATCCCGCTGTCTTGTCTTGAGTTTTTTCTAAATCCAAATAATCCCATAAATCCTCCATTTTTAATTATTAATAATTGTTTGGTTGGATTTTGTCAAATTTGGTGCGCTGTCCTTTTTTGTTTCACTAACGTAAAACCTGCCTAAAGGCAGTAATAGCTTCGCTTTTTGTACTTCCATTAGGAAGTTCTTTTATGTATTACTGATTTTTATTCTTATTTTTCGATCTATAGACAGCCATAAGGCTGTACTGATCTTCGATCTTTAAGATAGGTCTTAAGAAAGTGCTATGCCTGAATCGGCATAGCTTTCCCTTTAGGGACTGTTCCAGTCTCCTTTAGGCTATTCCGTTCAGGCTGTATGCCCAGTTACCGGCAGAAGTTATTTTTAAGTTACTTCATTCTCTGGTTCAGGTTCTTAAAAAACCCCTTAACACGGTCCAGATTCAGCTTCGTTGCTACTTTGTTAAGATCCCATTGTTGTAGCTTTAAGAACTCTTTTATCCAGTTTTGCTTAAGGGGACTATGGTAGTCAGTTTTATTTTGTTCCCCGCCTTCTACATCGGCTTTCTGGTAGTTCGGGTGTTCCAATTGGGAAGAGAATTTAGACAGATTTCTGAGGTCCGGTCTTCATTCAATTGACGCATAAAACACTTAATTGAATATTTATTAAAATATTTATAATTTGTCAAGCTCTAAGACTGAAAACAAAAAAGCCAGCTTTCGCTGGCTTCCTTGATAGCGTGCAATATGAATTGACCGGCCCTCAGATATTCATATATTACGGATTAAATTTAATTTGTCAATACTGATTTTAAATTAAATAACCTTGCTCTAATCCTGTTGCAATTCCACCAGCCCAATCAGTAGTTAGAAATTCTCTAACAGTTGTGAAACAGTGATCCACAACATCATCATAGATTGGATTTTTTACATAGTCGTCAGCATATCTAAATTCACGATCTGTGTTCTTTTGTTTTCTGAATATATAGATCTGATCAATCTTATATTTTTTTAAATTAACCGAGTCAGTTAGTTTTAGCCATTCTGCAACAACAATATACATTGCATCAGGATTCTTTTGCTTTAGCTGTTCTGCGGCTGTAGAGACATCTTGAAGCATTGTTTTATCAAGATATGTCTTGCATTCAATAGCTACTGCTGGAATGTCCCAGGTATGGTCTTCTGTGATATCCGAACCATTACAAATCATTTTTGCATTGACGCTTGCACCAATAGCAAAATCATGATCTTTCTTTTCAACAAGAGCATGCGGAGCTTTTACCATTGCTTCGTATGATGGTGCTCTAAAAAATACATCCTTAAAAGAATGAGATTTTCCTATCAATGCAGATTTTGAAATTCCGAGAACTAAATCCCTGAATAAATAATACATAAATTCTTCCAAAATGGAAGAATGTAGATTTGAACGTGAATCAAATTTTTCAGCATAATGTTGCTGATCTACAAAGTCTTTGTATTCATTCAGAAGTGCAACTCTTTTCTTAATTATTTCTGAATCATTCGCTGAAGATTTTTTGAATGGCCCCTTCAAATCTTCGTTGTCCTTCTTCCATTTGTCATATCGAATGCGGATTTCTGCCAAATACTTTCGTGAATCAACATCACGATATTTGGTTGCGTGATTTTCTTTTTGTTCTAAATTATTACCGTGAACAAACATGGTTACTCCTGATAGTTCTTCATAAGGTGTTCTGCAATTGCTTTAGCCATCATTGGGGGGACTGCATTACCAATCTGGTTATATTGGCAAAGATGTGTGTCCTCTGTTCGGCCTTCACGGTTCAACAATTTGTGACTAACTACAGTTGGTTTTCCTTTAAAAACATACCAATCAGGAAAGGATTGAATTCTTGCGCCTTCACGCGCTGTGAAATTTCTATTCTTAAAAGGGTGAACAAAATTTGCATAGAAAGAAGCTGGCACAGTATGGCAGGGCTTGTGCGGATACATCCTTCTATTATTTTGGTCATAAACCTTATCTGAAATTTCAGTGCTATTCCTTTTCAGCGGTTTAAGGTGATCTGGAACATCGGAGGTGCTGTGGCCCCACTCCATAGCTGTAAATCGCTCTACCAGTCGTTGTGAGTGGTTCATGGCTTTGTGGTTGAAGAGCTCCTTTGCACCATTCCGAAGCGTGGCCTGGTAGCTATTTTGCGCCTCTTTTGTATACGCCTGAACTTCTGCTCCCTCTCGTGCTTCCAGTTCAGGAAGATCAGAGATTGCTTCCCATAGAGTAGGGCACTTTAAAAATCCAGAACTGAATAGATCACTACTTCCCTCTACTGCATGTGTTTTAGGGGGAAATGGATCTTTAATCTCTTTTTTGGTTGCTATTACGACAAGGCGTTTTCTGATTTGTGGAACACCGTAATCAGTTGCTTCAAGAATTTTATAGCTGGCAAAGTAACCAAGATTTTTTAATTCATTAACAATTATGTCAACTACAAGCTCTTTTGATTCGGTTTTTGCCTTAATTAGATTTGGAACGTTTTCCATAATCATAATCTCTGGCTTTAGCACACGGCCAACTCGAATAAATTCTTCAAACAAAGAATTTCGTGGATCTTTGGGATCTCCACTATTTTTATTGCAAATTGAAAATCCTTGGCAGGGTGGTCCACCAAGGATTACATTTGGTTTTTTTGATCCGAAATTTTTTAAAATTTCTTCATCTGTGAGGTCTGTTATGTCTCGGTGTAAAACAGTTGCCTCTGGGTGATTAAACTTAAATGTTTCACTGGCCCAGCTATCTCTCTCAATTGCACCAATGAGTTCAGCACCAGCCAATTGAAAACCGAGACTGAACCCACCAGCGCCAGCAAATGTATCAAGGATTTTGAATTTCATAAGCCCTTTGGCTCTTCTGATTTTGGTTCACTGGCAGTGAGAAAAATTGATATTTTTGATTGATCTTTATCAATGCCTGAGATTTTGCAAACTCTCTTTTTTAAATAATCTTTGTGATTTTTCACAAAATTATTTGGAATCATACCGATCTTGGTTTGTCCCTTAAAAATTAGATAACAGTCAACTGCTGGTCCAATTTTTTCTCGGTACTCGTTCAGTTTTGCAGGCTTGTGTTCAATTCGAACAGTATCCCCAAGCTTTATCATAGAAAAAGATATTGGGGAAATTGACTGAAGTTCTATTTCCATTTTATTTATTGATCAAGTAATCTTCAATATTTCCACCAGCTTCAAGAATTGCTTTAACCCACTTAGGACGGGCACCGATTCCACCAGCCCATTCTTCATTGTTTGGACCACGGTACTTAGCTTCTGCTTTAGTCTTGCCTGCTGGTGTAGATTTCGGGGGTTTAACGCTGGTTGTTGGTGCTGACAACTGGAACCCAAGTTCATTAGCTGTAATGCCATAGTCAGAAATTTTTTCTTTCATTTCTGCAATGATGGTTTCTTTTTCATTGGCAACAATTGCATCGTGTTGCTTTTGCAATTCGGCCATCTGAGCTTTAATGTCAGCTAATGTTGTCACTTTGGGTCCTTTGGTTGCCATGAAATTTCTCCTGATTGTACACTATTTCTTTAAGCTGAAATAGTGGTTCTGAGTGATTGCTGGGTTGCTATGTCCTACTGATCTTAACAATTCTGCTTGAGTGCTTAATCCTGCTGGAATTTGAGTTTCAATGTGTTCCTCAATCTTTCTAACACTTGCAAAGCCTAAAAATTCAGAAATCAATAGGCTGTTGCTTGCTCCAATTTTTTCAATAAAACCCGAAATTGCTTCTTTTCTTAATCCGTGAATTTTAATGTGTTTTAATCCATTGTCTTCCACTACCCTATAAAAATTGCTATCGTAACCCAGCACTGTATAGGTGAATAACCGATCTTGTCCTTCTTTCTTTGGAATGGATTTCAGTAGTTCTTTAGCTTCTGGTGTGAGATAAACAATCCTTGGCTTGCCTGATTTCGTATGCTCAAGGTAAATGTGTTTTTCAAAAACTTGGCTCCATTTCAACAATACTGCCTCAGTTCGGCGCATTGCTGTAAAAAGCATTAGTTTTGAAATCCAACCAAGTTCAGGATTTGGGTAGTTGTCCAGCAGTTCAAAAAATTTCTTTTTGTCTTCATCTGTGATTCGATGAACTTTTTTGGAAATCATTCCTCCAGAAGTTTTTAACAAATCACGGTCATAATCCCTCGTTGGATTAGGAATTGATTTTAAATCTGGATCAAGATATTTTAATTTTTTAAAAAGATTGCTGATTGCTGTGATTTCTCGTTGAATTGAAATAGGTTTTATTCCAACTTTGCGACGTGCCTTTATGTATTCATTGATTTCAATTTCGGTTATTTGTTTTGGCTTAAATTCACCAAAAGCTTTTTTGCCATCATAATGTTTGTAAATCAGCTTTGAAATCGGAAAATTTTCATCTGATCTTTCATTGATGATGGTTTTTTTAATTGTGCTATAAAAGCCAATGATCGAAGCCTTATTTCTTAATTTAATTTTCCCCTCTGCTGTCTTTGGGTCGCAATCTGCAAACCTTGGATCAACATAGGTTTCAATGTAAGATTTAATATATGCTTCAATTGTTGGATTAGAAATAAAATCCTGAATTATTTTTAATTCAGTTTTTTGCTGTTCTTCCAGCAAGTGAATTTGCTTCTGTCCAGTTGCTGACTTTGAAGCATTCAGGAACTCAACAGCTTCATCTAAACTCTCAAACAAGCGATCCTGCTTGAAGTTCTTCCTGTTGATCTGTACTCGGTACTTCGTGACTGGTGTACCGTCCTTGTTCTTGCGGGTTAGCTCTTGGATTCCACGGGGTAGGGCCACTTTTTCCACCTTTGTGTGTGCGTGATGTTGTGTGACATTTTAGGCCCCAATGTTGTGCATGTGAAGTTTTATCGGTGAAAAAAAGAAGCAGCTTTCGTTCAAAAATTCTTCAAAATTAGGAAAAACATGTCTGAAATCAACAACTTACAGAAAGGAAGCCGCCCCCTAGAGATCATCACTCTAGGGGGCGGTTAACTTAGCTGTTTCTGGTGCACCGAAGCCGTGTTTGCTGCCCTGGATGGGGTGCTGCGGGTGGGCTCGGGGTACTGCGGCGGAGTGGTGCCCGATCCCGATTATGAGCAGGTTTGCGCCGGGACGACAGGGCATGCGGAAGTGGTGCGGATCGAATTTGACCCGGACCGCATCCTTTTCCAGGAACTGCTGGCGGTGTTCTTCCTCACCCATGACCCCACGACCCTCAACCGTCAGGGCCATGATCTGGGGACGCAATATCGCTCCGTGATTTTCTGCCAATCTCCCGCCCAGCGGCAGGAGGCGGAAGCGATGATCCGGGAATTGAACGAGGCCGGTACTTTTGCATCGCCCATTGTCACCGAACTCGCCGAAGCCCAGCCCTTCTGGCCGGCCGAGGCGCATCACAAGGCTTTTTTCGCGCACCACCCGCAGCAGCCCTATTGTGCCGCCCTGATTCCACCCAAGCTCGACAAGCTACGTCGCTATTTTCCCGAACGCTTGCGTCAGACCTGAACTACGGCATACCGGGCATTGCGGGTCCTTCCGGAATTTCAGCGTGCGCCAGGTCTGGGTCAGGGCATCGACCAGCAGCAGCCGCCCGACCAGAGGCTCGCCGATGCCGGCCATGAGTTTCAGGGCTTCGCTGGCCTGAAGGCAGCCGACGATGCCGGTCAGGGGCGCGAACACGCCCGTCACGGCGCAGCGCATTTCCTCGGCATCCTCCCCTTCCGGGAACAGGCAGTGGTAGCAGGGGGAGGCGGGGCAAGCGAGGTCGAAGACGCTCACCTGGCCATCAAAGCGCACGGCAGCGCCGGAGACGAGCGGTTTGCCGTGCTGCACGCAGGCCCGGTTGATGGCGTGGCGCGTGGCGAAGTTGTCGGAGCAGTCGAGTACCAGATCGGCTTTGGCCACCTGTTCTTCCAGAGCGGTGCCCGAAAGGCGCTCGGTGATGGGAAGGACGCGGGTTTCGGGATTCACGGCAGCCAGGGCGATCTGGCCCGAAAGGGCCTTCAACTGGCCGAGCCGCGCTTCGGTATGCAGGATCTGGCGCTGCAGGTTGCTGGCATCCACCGTATCCCCGTCGGCCAGCGTCAGCGTGCCGACCCCGGCCGAGGCCAGGTAAATGGCGGCGGGAGAACCCAGGCCGCCCGCCCCGACCAGCAGCACCCGGCTGGCGAGGATGCGTTCTTGCCCCTCGATCCCCAGGGCGTCCAGCAAGATGTGGCGGCTGTAACGGAGGAGCTCCCGGTCGTTCACTTGTACTCTCGCCACTCCGGCGGGGTTTCGTCACGGTCCCCGTGCGGGTGGCGCTCCCAGGCCTGGATATAGGCCTCATGGGATTGCTTCAGGGGCCGGTCGTGGGCGCCCAGGTTGTGCAGCTGGGTGTCTTCCACGTAATGAATCAGGGCCCGCATCAGCTTGCTCATCAAGGTGTTGTCGAGATGAAAGCCTCTGTCCCGCAGCCGGGTTTCCAGTTCTTCCAGGGTGTGCTGGCGCAGGTCGTAGGCCACTTCGATGGCGCGTTTGTCCAGTTTGAGGGCGACTTCCACCTGTTCTACCTGCTCCAGATGGTCGGCCGCTTCGGGAAGCTGGCCGGGAGGGAACTTGGAGAACAGAATCTCGCGCTGCTTGTGCAGGTCTGAAGCGCTCATCGCGGGTTTCTCCAGAATCGGTGGACCCGCCCGGGGGTGGCGGGTCCAGGGTAGTTACTTGCTGCCGGCACCTTGCATGATCTGCAGTCCCTTGAGCAGGTTCATGGCCTGCTGGAACTGGTAGTCGGAAGCCGACGCATATTCCATGCGCCCCATTTCATCTTCTTCGTCCTTGCCGTCGATGCCCTTCTTGCCCCCGTGCGGAGCCTTCTTTTCCTGCACCGGTTTGCTCGGGGCCTTGCTGCTGGTTTCCTTGTCGTTTTCAAGGTGGCCTTCCAGATCGGCTTCCCGCAGCAAGGGCGAGGATTTCTGACCGTTGACCTTTTCTTCCACGGTGATGTCGGGTTCGATGCCCTTGGCCTGGATCGAGCGGCCGCTGGGGGTGTAGTAGCGGGCGGTGGTCAGCTTGATGGCGGCATTGCCGGGCAGGGGAAGCACGGTCTGGACCGAGCCTTTGCCAAACGACTGGGTGCCCATGATCACGGCGCGCTTGTGATCCTGCAGGGCACCGGCGACGATTTCGGAAGCCGAGGCCGAGCCGCCATTGATCAGCACCACCATGGGCACGGTCTTGACCGCAGCCGGCAGATCCTTCAAGGGGTCTTCGCGGCTGCCGCGCAGATAATCCTCCGGGGTGGCCAGGTATTCCTGCTTGGCATCGGGGGTGCGGCCATCGGTGGATACGACCTTGGCGTTCGGGGGCAGGAAGGCGGCGGCAACGCCCACGGCGCCGTTCAGGAGGCCACCGGGGTCATTGCGCAGGTCCAGCACCAGCCCCTTCAGCTTGCCCTGCTTGTAAAGATCGTTGATGTGTTTGACCAGGGACGGGACGGTGTTTTCCTGGAACTGGGTGATGCGCACCCAGCCGTAACCCGGCTCCACGATCCTGGACTTGACGCTCTGAACCTTGATCACTTCCCGGGTCAGGGTGACCTCGATCGGCTTGGCCGCGCCCTTCCTGAGGATGGAAAGGCGGATCTGGGTCTTGGGTTTGCCGCGCATGCGCTTGACGGCCTCGTTCAGGGTCAGGCCCTTCACCGGGGTGTCGTCGAGCTTGAAGATCAGGTCGCCGGCCTTGATCCCGGCGCGGTAGGCGGGGGTGTCCTCGATCGGGGAAACCACCTTCACCAGGCCGTCCTCCATGCCCACTTCGATGCCCAGGCCGCCGAACTCGCCCTGGGTGCCCACCTGCAGTTCCTTGAAGGATTCGGGGTCGAGATAGGCCGAATGGGGGTCGAGGTTGGAAAGCATGCCGGAGATGGCATTGGCGATCATCTTCTTGTCTTCGACGGGCTCCACATAGCCCTGCTTGATGGCGTTGAAGACTTCGGCGAAGGTGCGCAGCTCCTCCACCGGCAGGCCGGCCTTGACATCCTTGTCGGCGAAGGCCGGCATCTGCAGGCTGATGAGGGCGCCGGCGACGAAGCCGCCGACGACAAGACTGATGGATTTGAACTTGCTCATTTGAGGGAAACCCATTTCATGGGATCGAGTGCTTTGCCTTGATGGCGGAGCTCGAAGTATAAACCGGAATTCTGGTTGCCACCGCTGTTACCGACGGTACTCACCGTCTCACCGCCCTGGACCCGGTCGCCCACCTGTTTTAGCAGCGAGTCGTTATTGCCATAGACGGTCAGGTAGCCGTCGCCGTGGTCGATGATCATCAGGTTGCCAAAGCCGCGCATCCATTCTGCATAGACCACCTGGCCGTTTGCCACTGCCTTGACCTCGCTGCCTTCGCCGGCGCGGATGAACAGGCCCTTCCAGGTACTGCCGCCCTCGCGCGGGGCGCCGAAGCGGCCCACCACCTGGCCTCGGGCCGGCAGGCGCAGCTGGCCTTGCAGGCGCGCGAAGTCGCCGCGGCTGGCCGTGGGCAGATGCCGGTTCTCCGGCGGGGCTTTTCCTCCCGGAGCGGGCCTAGGCGGCGGGGCGGGCCTGCGGGCCCGTTCGGCAAGTAGCCGGGTAAGCCGGTCCACCAGGTTGGAAAGGCGTTTCTCGTCGCGCTGCAGATTGCCGATTTCCTTTTTCTGGGCCTTCACCTTGCTGGCGATCTGGTTGAGGATTGTTTGACGCTCGGCCCGTTGTTGCAGCAGTTCTGCCTGCTGGGTTTTCTGCGCCGCCTCCACTTCCGCCAGTTCGGCGGCCCGGCTACGGGCCTCGGCGGCAAGCGTTTTCTGTTTCTTCAAGGTGCTGCGCACATCGCTCAGGAGTTCCGTCCGGCTGTGGGCAATGGTCGAAAGATAGTAGAGGTCACGCGCCAGCTGGTTCGGGTCGTCGCCATTCAGCAGCAGTTGCAGGGCGTCCGGGGAGCCTTGCAGATACTGACGGTAAAGCAGTTTCTCCAGCTGGCCTTGCTGCTGCGCCAGCGTGCTTTCCAGTTCCCGGGACTGGCGGGCCATGTCCGCCAGGGTATTTTGCAAGCGGGTCTGGTCGCGTTTGAGGTTCAGGAGTTTGCGCTCGCCCTGGGAAATCTCGCGTTCAATCTGTTTGAGCTGATCGGCGGCATCGGCGCGGGATTCCTCGCTGGCGGAAAGCTCCTTGCGCAGGCTCTCGATCCGGCCCCGCAATTCCTTCAGGTCCTCTTTCTTGTCGGCCACTTCGCTGGCATTCTGGCCCTGGCTGACCAGGGGCCAGCCGCACAGCAGCATGCCGGCCAGAATGGCGCCGGGCAGCGAGCGGCGGGTGTGAGCGGGCATGCTTGCCTTTCCCTCAAGGGGTTCGGGAGGTGTCCTCATTGCCGAAGTGGCGGGCCGCCAACTAAAGCGCGGCTGAGAAAAAAACTATTTTATAATGCTCCGCCATTGCCCTGCGAGCCCCTATCGTGCAACCACCCGAATTCAGCCTGATTGAAAAGCAGGAACACATCGAAACTGCGGCGCGTGCCCTGAAATCGATCGCCCATCCCCTGCGCCTCAAGATTCTTTGCGTCCTGGGTGAGCAAGAAGCCAGTGTGCAGGAAATCGTCGACGTGGTGGGGACGTCCCAGAGCAATATCTCCCAGCATCTGGCCATTCTGCGCGAAAAAGGGGTGCTGCTCACCCGCAAGGAGGCCAATCGCGTCTTTTACCGGGTGGGCGATGGTCGCATCCTGCAGTTGATCGTCATGATGCGTGAAGTTTTCTGCGGCGTATCCCAGCATTAAAAATCGAGGAGGAGTCCCGAAGTGCCCATGGAGTTCATTCAGAACAATATCCTGACCATCGCCATTGCTGTCATCAGCGGGGTAATGCTGGTCTGGCCCTCGTTTCGCCATGGCGGCAAGGCCATCAACCCGACCGAAGCCACCTTGCTCATCAATCGTGAGGACGCCCAGGTGATCGATGTCCGCGATGCGCGCGAATACAGCGCCGGCCACCTGCCGGGCGCCCGCAACATTCCCCTTGCTGATCTGGCCGCCCGGGCCGGCGAACTGGAGGCGTTGAAGGACAAGCCACTGATCCTCGTCTGCGCCTCCGGTGTGCGTTCCGGCCAGGCCTGCGCCCAGTTGCAAAAACTCGGCTTTACCCGGGTCAATAATCTCGATGGCGGCGTCCATGCCTGGGAAAAGGCGGGACTGCCCATCAAACGCGGAGCCAGAAAAAAATGAGCCATGCCAAGGTTGTGATGTACACCACTGCCGTCTGCCCTTACTGCATTCGTGCCAAGCAGTTGCTGGCCGCCCGCGGC
Source organism: Azovibrio sp. (assembly GCF_049658005.1). NCBI lineage: Bacteria > Pseudomonadati > Pseudomonadota > Betaproteobacteria > Rhodocyclales > Rhodocyclaceae > Azovibrio > Azovibrio sp. The sequence continues at coordinate 60,605 of NZ_JBASOH010000015.1, forward strand.
GTGACCGAGATCAAGGAAATCCGCGTGGACCTCGATCCCGGGCAGCTGCAGCTCATGATGGAAAAAACCGGCCGCCGCACCGTGCCGCAGATCTACATCGGCGCCACCCATGTGGGCGGCTGCGATGATCTGTATGCCCTGGACAGCGCCGGCGCGCTCCTCCCCCTGCTTTGCGCCTGAGGCCTTTGGGCCGATGATCAACAACCCTTCTCCTGGAAAGAAAGTCAAACATGGATCAAAATCAGCAGCCTCCCTCCTTCGGTATCGAAAAGCTCTACGTCAAGGACCTTTCCATCGAAGTGCCCAATGCCCCCGCCATTTTTCTGGATCAGGGCGCGCCCCAGGTGGACATCCAGCTCAACACCCAGGGCACTCACCTGGGGGATGGCGTTTTCGATGTCGTCCTGACCGTCACCGTCACCGCCAGGATCGAAGACAAGACCGTGTTCCTGGTGGAAGTCCGCCAGGCCGGCATCTTCCGCGTGGTCAATGTGCCCGAGCACGAAATTGAGCCGCTGCTGGCAGTCGCCTGTCCCAACATCCTGCAGCCCTATGCCCGCGAAGCCATTTCCGATGCCACCGTGCGCGCCGGTTTCGCCCCCGTGCTGCTGCAACCCATCAACTTCGAGGCCCTGTACCTGTCCCGTCTGCAAGAACAGGCGCAGCAATCCCACGAGATTTCCATTCAGTAATCACTGGCGGAGGTTGCCATGCTGCGTCGCTCACTGCTCGCCCTGACGCTGGGCGTCGCCCTTGCGGGGGAGGCTCAGGCCCTGGAATACCGTTCTGTCGCCGTGCCGCTGACCATTTTCCGTGATGCGCCATCGGCCCAGGGCAAGAAGCTCTACATCGTCAGGGAGGGGATGCCCCTCGAAGTCCTGGTTCAGGTGGAAGGCTGGACCAAGGTGCGCGACGCCGAAGGCACCATCGCCTGGGTCGAACGCAGCAGCCTGGGAACGAAACGGACCCTGGTGGTGACGGCCGCCACGGCGGAGATCCGCCAGAACCCCAGCCCCGAGGCGCCCGTGGTCTTTCAGGCCGAAAAATGGGTGGCGCTGGAGTGGGTCGAGCCTGCCGCTCCCGGCTGGGTCCGGGTGCGCCACAAGGATGGACAAAGCGGCTATGTGCGCGTGACTCAGGTCTGGGGGCTATGAACATCACCGTTCTGGCCGCGGGGGCCTGGGGCACGGCCCTGGCGCTGGTCTTTGCCGGGCGTCACCGGGTGACCCTGTGGGCCAGGGAAGCGGACCTGCTGCAGGACATGGCCCGGGACCGGGAAAACAAGCGTTTTCTGCCGGGCTTTCCCTTTCCCGAGGGCTTGCAGCTGGAGGCGGATTTACCCCGGGCGGTGAGCCAAGCCCAACTGCTCCTCATTGCCACGCCGATTGCCGGCCTGCGCCCCAGTCTCGAAGCCTTGCGGCAACTCGAGGTAGCGACGCCGGTGTTGTGGGTGTGCAAGGGTTTCGAGGCGGGGACCGGCAAGCTCCCGCACGAAGTCTTTGACGAGTTCCTGCCGGGCGTGAGCAACGGCGTCCTCTCCGGGCCCAGCTTTGCCCAGGAAGTGGCCGCCGGCCAGCCGACCGCCATCACCCTGGCTTCCCGGGATGTGGATTTTGCCCGGGCCACGGCGCAGCAGCTGCATGGTGGGCACTTGCGTCTCTATGCCAGCTGCGACCTGGTGGGGGCCGAAGTCGGCGGCGCGGTAAAGAATATTCTCGCCATTGCCACTGGAGTCTGTGATGGTCTGCACCTGGGCCTCAATGCCCGGGCCGCCCTGATCACCCGGGGGCTGGCCGAAATCGCCCGCCTGGGCGTGGCGCTCGGCGGGCATAAAGAAACCTTCATGGGCCTGGCCGGGGTAGGGGATTTGATCCTGACCTGCACGGGCGATTTGTCCCGCAACCGTCAGGTGGGCCTGGGGCTGGCGGCCGGCAAGTCCCTGGAGCGGGTGCTTACCGATCTGGGGCATGTCGCCGAAGGGGTGCCCACTGCCCTGGAAGTGCATCGTCTGGCAGGGCGCATGGGCGTGGACATGCCCATCACCGCCGCCGTCGTCGCCGTGCTGCAGGGCCGCATGCAGGCCCGCGCAGCGGTAGAGCAGCTACTGGCGCGCGACCCCAGGGACGAGGGGTGTTAGGCCCAGGTTCAGCCCCCGCCGGCAAACCCCTGTTGCCGCCAGGCTTCGAAGACCACCACGGCGGCGGCGTTGGAAAGGTTGAGGCTGCGGTTGCCGGGTTGCATGGGCAGGCGCAGGCGCCGTTCAGCAGGAAAACGCGCCAGCATGTCGGCCGGCAGGCCGCGGGATTCCGGGCCGAACACGAACACATCCCCGGGCTGGAAGGCCACCTCCGCATGACAGCGGCTGCCCTTGGTGCTCAGGGCAAACAGCCGGCGTCCGGCCAGGTGGGCGGCGCAGGCCGCCCAGTCCGGGTGGCACTGCAGGGGGGCGAACTCGTGATAATCCAGCCCGGCCCGGCGCAAGGATCTGTCATCCACCCGGAAACCCAGGGGTTGCACCAGATGCAGCTCACAGCCGGTATTGGCACACAAGCGGATGATGTTGCCGGTGTTGGGGGGAATTTCCGGCTCAAACAGAACGAGGGCAAACACTTGTTTTCCATCCAGAAACGGGTTACCGTCCAAAAACTGGCTTAGTATCAGCGCATTAAGCCGTTTCATTCAAGTAGTTTGTAGTGATGATTGGGAGCTTGGCATGGCCCGCCCTGAGAAGGTGCGACTTGGTGACCTGTTGATTCAGCAGGGTTTGTTGACCGACGAGCAACTCAAATTTGCCCTGGAAGAACAAAAACGCAGCGGCCGCAAACTCGGCCGCATTTTTGTGGATAGCGGCTTCGTCACCGAAGACGGCATCTGCAAGGCGCTCGCCAACCAGTTGCGCATTCCCTTCGTCGACCTGCGCCACTTCCAGCCCCGCCCCGAACTGATCAAGCTTTTGCCCGAGTCCCTGGCCAGGCGCTACCGGGCCCTGATGCTCGAAGAGCATGACGGCATCCTCCGGGTCGGGCTGGCCGACCCCACCGACCTCCAGGCCTACGATGACATCACCCGTCACCTGCAGCGCGAGGTCGACCTGGCCGTGGTGAGCGAATCCCAGTTGCTCGCCCTCCTGGACCGGGTCTATCACCGCACCGAGGAAATCACCGGCCTGGCCAAGGAACTGACGGCGGAAATGTCGGACATTCCGGTGGAATTCGGCGAGCTGCTGGGGCTTTCCAGCAATACCGAAGATGCCCCGGTGGTCAAGCTCCTCTACATGGTGTTTGAAGAAGCCATGCGCAACCGCGCCTCGGACATCCATGTCGAACCCCAGGAAAAGAGCCTGCGCATCCGCTTTCGCATCGACGGGGTGCTGCACATCCAGACCGAGGCCGACGCCAAGATCGCCTCCGCCGTCGCCCTGCGCCTCAAGCTCATGTCCGGCCTCGACATTTCCGAAAAGCGCCTGCCTCAAGATGGCCGTTTCCATATCAAGGTGCGCAATATCCCGGTGGATATCCGTATCTCCACCTTGCCCACCCAGTATGGCGAATCCGTGGTGATGCGGCTGCTGGCCCAGAACCAGGGCATGTTGTCGCTCGACAACATGGGCATCCCGCCCCGGGTACTGGAACGCCTGCGCCGCGCCCTGCACCGGCCCAGCGGCATGGTGCTGGTGACCGGCCCCACCGGCTCGGGCAAGACCACCACGCTGTATGCCGCCCTGAACGAACTCAACAGCACGGAAAAGAAGATCATCACCGTCGAAGACCCGGTGGAATACCGGCTCCCGGGCCTGAACCAGGTGCAGGTCCATGAAAAGATCGACCTCACCTTCGGCAAGGTGCTGCGCAGCGTCCTGCGCCAGGACCCGGACATCGTGCTGGTGGGCGAAATGCGTGACCAGGAAACCGCCGAAATCGGCATGCGCGCCGCCATGACCGGCCATCTGGTGCTCTCCACCCTGCACACCAACGACGCCATGACCACCCCCATCCGCCTGCTCGACATGGGCGTGCCGCGCTACATGGTGGCGCTTTCGGTGCACATGGTGCTGGCCCAGCGCCTGGTGCGCACCCTGTGCGAGAACTGCAAGGCCCCGGCCGCCCTGCAGCCTCACGAACACGAGTGGCTGCGCAGCGAACTGCATGACCGGGTGGATGCCCATACCTATTACCAGGGCGCCGGCTGCGCGCACTGCAACAATACCGGCTTTCAGGGCCGCACCGGCGTCTATGAATTCCTGGAGATGAATGACGAACTGGTGGAAGCCACCAATGAGGACGATCCCTCCCGCTTCATGGCCGCGGCCCGCCAGCAAATGGCCGGCGCAACCCTGCGCCGCGATGCCGTGCGGCTGGTGCTGGCCGGCAAGACCACCGTCGACGAAGCCATGCGCATCAGCAGTCAATATGAAGAATAAGCCCACCCCGAGCGAGGACTGAACGGTGCCCGGTTACACCTATCGCGGCAGGGACCGCAGCGGCCAGGAGGTGCGGGGCAAGCTCGATGCCCCGAGCCGGGACGATGCCGCCCGCAGCTTGATGGGCATGGGGGTGACGCCGCTGCAAATCACCGAGGCCGTGGCGGCGGCAGGGATCGGCATCCGCTTCGCGGGCTTCTTCGAAGAAAAGCCTAAGCACGATGATGTCATGCTGTTTTGCCGGCAGATCTATTCCCTGCTCAAGGCGGGGGTCCCCATCATGCGGGCCCTGGCCGGGCTGCAGGAATCCGCCGCCAACCTGGCCATGAAGAAGGTGCTCCAGGACCTGCGCGAGAGCCTCGACTCCGGCCGCGAGCTCTCCGCCGCCATGGCCCGCCACCCCAAGGTCTTCAGCGCGTTCGCGGTGAACATGGTGCGGGTGGGGGAAATGACCGGGAGACTCGAAGAAATCTTCCTGCGGCTCTTCTACCACATGGAATTCGAGCGCTTCATGCGCGATCAGGTCAAATCCGCCCTGCGTTACCCCAGCTTCGTCATTGTCGCCATGAGTATCGCCATGGTCATCATCAACATCTGGGTGATCCCCGCCTTTGCCAAGGTGTTTGATGGCTTTGGCGCCGAACTACCGCTGATGACCCGCATCCTCATCGGCTTTTCCGACTTCATGGTCAATTTCTGGGGCTATCTGCTCGGGGGGCTGGTGCTGGCCGTGCTCGCCTTTCGCTCCTGGGTGGCGACCCGAGCAGGGCGTTACGACTGGGACCGGATCAAGTTGCGCATTCCCATTGCCGGCAAGATCGTCATCAAAGCCACCCTGGCGCGTTTTGCGCGCAGCTTTGCGCTCGCCGCCAAGAGCGGCGTGCCGGTCATCCAGGCGCTCTCGAACGTGGCCCAGACCGTGGACAACGCCTATATCGCCGACAAGATCGAACGCATGCGCGACGGCGTCGAACGCGGTGAAAGCGTGCTCAGGAGCGCCATTGCCACCGGCATCTTCACCCCGGTCGTGATCCAGATGATCGCCGTCGGTGAAGAATCCGGCTCCCTGGACGACATGCTCCAGGAAGTGGCGGAAATGTATCAGCGCGAAGTGGAATATGAACTCAAGACCCTGTCGCAGCAGATCGAGCCCATCCTCATCGTCTTTCTCGGCATCATGGTGTTGATCCTGGCCCTGGGCATCTTCCTGCCGATGTGGGACCTGGGCAAGGCTGTGAAGGGGAACTAGGCATGGGGCAACGGCGTTGGCAGCAGCGAGGGTTGACCCGGCTCGAATTTGCCATCGTCGTCATTCTCTTTGTCATCTTGTTCGGCACCTATCTGCGCGCCGTGCACTACTACCAGGAACAAGCCGAGGCCATCAGTGTGCGGCTCACCCTCTCCCATATTCAGGTGGGCTTTGCCCAGGAATGGGCGGGGCGCATCAGCACCGGCAAAAATCATCAGGGCGTAGCCGAACTGGTCGGTACCAACCCGGTGCGCTGGCTCGAATATCCGCCCCCCAACTACCTGGGGGAGATGAAAACCCCCAAGGTGGAACGCCTCGAACCCGGCAGCTGGTTCTTTGACCTGCAGCGCAAGGAACTGGTCTACCTGCCCCGTCTTGCCAGCCACCTCGAAGTTCCGGGCAATGTAGACACAAAAGCCTTGCGCTGGACGGTCAGGTTGGCGCAAAATCAAAAAGTTAAGAACCCGGAGTTCGGAGATCTCGCCCTGGTTCCGGTTTATCCGTATCAATGGTTTTAATCAAAGGAGCTGGATATGAAAAAACAAGCGGGTTTTACCCTGATCGAACTGGTCGTCGTGATCGTGATTCTGGGCATCCTGGCCGCCACGGCCCTGCCGAAATTCGTGGATCTGAGCCGGGATGCCCGTACCTCTGTCATCAGGGCCACCGAGGGAGGGATGCGCAGCGCCAACGCCATGATCTATGCCAGGGCGGCCGCAGGGAATCAGATGGGCGCTTCAGGTTCGGTGGACATAGCGGGTACGACCATAAACACTGTCTATGGTTTTGCCGGGGATGTTGCCGAGCTTGCCAAGGCCATGGATTTGAGCACCGAGATTGCCGTGTCCGGCAGCCCCCCCACCATCATCCAGCACACTGGTGCGCCCACTCCGGCTACCTGCAGCGTCACCTATGCCCCGGCCGCGATGCCTGCGGCCGTAGTCGTGCCGCCCACCTACGACCTGACCGTTACCGGCTGCTGACCGCCAATGCCGGTGGCCAGGCCAGGAAAACCCCGTACCTGTTACGGGGTTTTTTCTTCCCGGGGCAGGAAGCTGCCGGCCATGCTGAAGGCCGTGGGGGGCTTCACCCTGGTGGAGCTGGTGGTGACCATGATCATCCTGGGCATCCTGGCGGCCGTCGTGGTGCCCCGCTTTTCCGGCCAGACCGGTTTCGAGGCCCGGGGTTTCCGGGACGAAACCCTGGTGGCCCTGCGTTATGCCCAGAAATCCGCCATTGCCGCCCGGCGCCGGGTGTGCGTTGATTTTCCCGATACCACCCAGGTGAGTTTTCGCATCGCCGCGGCCGCCGGGGCCGGGGATTGCAACACTGGCGCCGCCCTCAGCGGCCCCGGGGGCAACGCCCTGACGGTGCTGGCCCCGGGGGGTATCAGCTTTGCGCCACAGCCGACGCCCTTCAGCTTTGACAGCCTGGGCCGGCCCAGTTTTGCCGCTACCCAGGTGCTCAATATCGACCAGGTGCCCGGCATCAGCATCGAGGCGGAGACCGGCTATGTCCATTGACTGGCGCCGGGCCCGGGGGCTGAGCCTGATCGAGCAGATCATCTTCATCGTGGTGATCAGCATCGGGGTGGTAGGGCTGCTGGCCAGTTTCAACCGGGCCGTGCAGGATTCCGCCGACCCCATGGTGACCCGCCAGACCCTGGCGGTGGCCGAGTCCCTGCTGGAGGAAATCCTGCAGCAGCCCTTCACCTGGTGCGATCCGGATGACCCCAACGCAGCCAGCGCCATGGGCTTCGGGGATTGCTCTGTCGGCATGGCCCAGAGCGGCGTGACCCCGGTGCCCGGGGGGGAAGGCCGGAATGGCGGCCCCGGGGCGGTGTTCGACCACGTGGCCGATTACGGGAGCTATGCCCAGGCGGCCGCCAGCGACGCCATCGGCGGCCAGGTGATGGACGGTTACGCCACCCTGGTGACGATCACCCAGGCGGGGGCGGCTTTCGGGCTTGCCAATGATGCCGTGCTGCGGGTGACGGTGCGCGTCACCCGGGGGCCGGAAAGTCTGGATGTGACCGGTTACAGGTTCCGCTATGCGCCACGCTACTGAGTCCAGGGGCTTCACCCTGATCGAGATGATCGTGGCCATGGTCATCGGTGGCCTGCTGCTGGCCATGGTGGGCATGTTCGTGCGGCACCAGATCGATGCCTATGTGGAGGTGTCCGCCCGCATGCAGCTGGCCGACGCGGCGGACACGGCCCTGGGGCGCATGGAGCGGGAAATCCGCGCGGCCCTGCCCAACAGCCTCCGGGTTTCCGGCAACTACCTGGAATTCGTGCCCATCATGGATGCGGGCCGCTACCGGGCCGAGTCCGGGGGCGGGGCGGATTTTCCCCTGGATTTCGGCCTTGGCGCCAGCGCCGACCATTTCGATGTGCTGGGTCCCCCGGTCCGGGTAGCCGCCGGGGAAGAAATCGTGGTGTTCAACCTGGGGGTGCCGGGCGGGGATGTGTATGCGGGCGACAACCGCCGTGCCCCCAGCGCCACCGGCGCGGCCCTGACCGAGATCACGGCCGCGGCGCCCTTCGGCTTTCCCTTCGCATCCCCGGCCAGCCGCTTTCACGTGGTGGGCCAGCCGGTCACCTTCGTCTGCGACCCCGCCAACCGGGTGATCCGCCGCCACTGGGGTTATGGTTTTCATGACAGCCAGCCTGATACTAATGAGGCCCTGGCGGCCGGCAATGCCGCCGTCCTGGTGGATAACCTGAACCCGGTCGGCGGCTGTTCCTTCTCCTACATTCCGGGGGCCCTGCAGCGCAACGGCCTGGTTTCCCTGCGGCTGACCCTGACCCTCAATGGCGAGACGGTCAGCTTGCAGCAGCAGATTCCCATCGACAACACCCCATGAACACGGTCAGGCATCCTCTTCGGCGGCGGACCCAGGCGGGGGTCTCCCTGATTTCCGCCATCTTCCTGCTGGTGCTGTTCGCAGCCCTGGCAGGCCTGTTCGCGGTTCTCGGTACTGGCGGCCAGGCCACTTCGGCCCAGAACATCATGGGCAGCAAGGCCGCCCACGGGGCCCAGGCCGGGGCGGAGTGGGGCATGTTCCAGCTCGACCCCAATGGGGAGGGCATTGCTCTGCCCGACTGCTTTGCCGCCAGCACCCTGCCGCCCCTGGCGGAGTTCCCAGGTATGACCATCGCGGTGAATTGCACCGCCTTTGGTCCCTATACTGAAGGGGGGCGGCAGATCCGCCTCTACCGGATTACCGCCACGGCGGGTAACGGGGCGGCGCCGCCCCTGGGGGTGGAACGGGTGGTGGAAGTGACCCTGGAGAAGTGCCGGGATCCGGCCATCACCGCCCCCCCTTACGACTGTTGAGAGGAGAGCCGCCATGACATTTGCGCGCCTATGGGGCTTGCGGGCCGGCCTGCTGTGCTGCCTGTGCTTGCTGGGGGGCTGGGCAGGCCTGGCCCAGGCGGCCGCCTACCTGTTTGCCAGCAGCGGCGCCAGCATGCCCGAGGGCTGCAGTTACGGGGGCTACAGCGGCGGGGTCTACAACTTTAACTGCGGCGCGGTGACCCTGGCCTGGAACGACACGGTGAGCATCAAGGCCGACAGCCGGCCGGCCCGGATCAGTTTCACCGGCGCCTTCAATTCCAGCAATGCGGTGATCAACGGCGGCGGTTCCGCCAGCCAGCTGACCTTGGTGGTGGGCGGCAACTTCAGCACCCAGGGCAGCCTCGTGGCCCAGCTCCAGGTCAGCGGCAACCGCACGGCCATTTTCAATTCCGGCAGCGGCATCACGGGCAGCATCACCATGGGCACCGGGACCCTGACCCTCGCCAGTTCCAATGTCACCGTCGATGGCAGCATCACCTCGTCCGGGGCGCTGCTGGTGGGAGCGGCCGCCCGGATCAACGGCCCGGTCAGCGCCGCCAGCGTCACCGATACCAGCAGCAATGCCGTGTACGGCAGCAGCATCACCGCCAGCAGCGGGGCCGTGAGCCTGGGCTACGGGGCCAGCGTCGCCGGGGACATCCGCGCCGAAGGGGGTTCCGGCAGCGTCACCCTGGCCGGTGGCAATAACGTGGGGGGGCTGATCTCCACCTCCGGCACCTTCACCCTGCTGGCCAGCAACAGCACCATTGCCGGTTCCGTCAAGGCGGCTGCGGTGGCGGCTGCCGGCGCCAGCGGCAGCAGCATCGGCGGCGGGGTGGAGGCCACTGCCGGCGCCATCAACCTGGGGGGCAGCAGCCTCACCGTGGGGGGGGATGCCGTGGCCACCGGGGTCATCAGCCTGGGCTACAACACCCGGGTCAATGGTTGCGCCAGGACCACCTGCAACAGCAGCAACAGTATCCAGTTGAACGGCTGGCAGTCGGGGGCCGGCGGGGTGTGCTGTCTTTCCGGGGGAGGAAGCTGCCTGCCCCTCAACAGCGCCTGCTACAGCAACAGCAGCGGCGGCAGTCTGGCCCTGTGCAAGACCACCCTGCCGCCGGTGCTGGGCAAGGCGTCCAGCGCCGCCTCTGCCGTGGTGGGGGACGTGGTCTCCTTCACCCTCTCGGTGAGCAATCCCAATGACGACCCCCTGAACAACCTGGTGCTCACCGATGTCATGCCGGCCGGCATGGTTTACGTGAATCACGTGGCCCAGCAGGGCAGCGTCGTGGTGAGCGGTCAGAGCCTTACATGGACCCTGCCTTCCCTGGCCGGCAAGGCCAGTGCCCAGATGACCTTGGTAGTGCGCCTCAACCAGCAGGGCAGCCTGACCAATACCCTGTCCTCGCCCGGGGCCATTTCCGTCAGCCGCAGCATCCTGGTCCTGTCCCAGGCCACTACCCACTTCCGCATGGACGAGGTGGAGGATTCCTGGACGGGCGCCGACGGGGAGGTGGTGGATAGCGGTGGCACGGCCCTGCACGGCCGGCGCATGGCCACCACTGCCAGCACCGGCACCAATGTGGTCACTCCCGACCCCACCATCGAGTCCCAGTTTGCCAGCGTGGACGGAAGCTTCTGCAATGCGGGCAGTTTTGACGGGGGCGGGGTGGTGATGGTGCCCGGGGATTCCCGCTTCGACTACAGCACCAAGCTCTCGGCCACGGCCTGGATCTACCCCACGGCCCGGCCTTCCAGCGACCTGTACTCCATCCTGTCAAACGACAAGAACTATGAGTTCCACATCAACCCCAGCGGCAAGCTGTACTGGTGGTGGAATTCTTCCAACCTCACCTCGGCCAGCACCATTCCCCTGAATAAATGGACTCACGTGGCCATCACCTTCGATTCGGTCAGCGGCCGCCAGTACATCTACATCAACGGGGTACGGGACGGCAACACCGGCAGCTGGAAGGGGACCCTGCAGCCCAATGGCTGCAACTTCTACATCGGCGGCGACGTCTCCACCTCGGCGGGCTGTCCCTTCATGCCGGCCCGTAATTTCCGCGGCAAGATCGACGAGGTCAAGCTCTACAACTACGAGCTGTCCCAGGCCGAGGTCCAGGCTGACATGACCCTGGGGCGCAGCTGCAGCGGCGCTTTCGATCATCTGCGGGTGATCCATGATGGCACCGCCTCCATCTGCAACCCCGAGTCGGTGGAAGTGCTGGCCTGTCTGGATGTGGATTGCACCAAGCTTTATCCAGGGACCGTGACGGCCCGCCTCACCCCGGGGGGCAGCACCTTCACCTTTTCCGGCGGTGCCACGTCCACCCAGATCAGCTCCGCCACGGCCGGGGATGTGGCCATCGGCTACAGCAGCATCAACCCGACGCCCAGCAACGGCCTGCGCTGCTTCAACGGGGCGACGGAAAACTGCACCATGAATTTCGCCTCCGCCTCCTGCAGTTTCGATGCGGTGGAAAAAGGCGCGCTACCCAAGACCCCCATCTACACCAAGCTTGCCAATACTGCCTTCAAGCTGGATGTGCTGGCCCTGTCCGGGGGCGGGATCGTCAATGCCGCTTATACGGGCACCGTGGCCGTGGACCTGGTGGATACCTCGAGCTCCAGCTGTCCCACGGGCGCGGGCCTGAACACGGCTCAGGATCTGGTGTTTGCCGCCGCCGACAAGGGGCGCAAGGAGGCCGAGTTTACCTACGCCGCCGCAGCCAAGAACGTGCGGGTGCGGATGAAGGTGGGCAGCAGCGCCCCTTCCTGTTCCTACGACAACTTTGCCATTCGCCCGCTGCAGCTGACGGTGAGTGCTCCCCTGATGAACAATACCGGGGCCAGTGGCACCCCGGCGGCAGTGGCCGGCACGGACTTCACCCTGGACGCCCAGGCCGATGTGGCCAGTGGCTATGACGGCACCCCGGTGATCAAAGAAGGCCTGGTGACGGCCTCTGGCGATGACAGCGATCTCATCACCGCAGGCACCCTGACCGGGAGCTTCAATGCGGCTACCGGCAGCAAGGCCAGCGGCACCTTCCAGTACCGGGACGTGGGCAACATCCGTTTCCTCAAGGGGGCAGTGCTGGATGAGAAGTTCACGGAAGTGGATCAGGGCAAGGCAGTGCCGGACTGCCTGAGCGGGAGCGCTGAAAACAGCCTCAACGGAGGGCGCTACGGCTGCAGCATCGGCAGTGCGGCAAGCCCCCTCCTGGGGCGCTGGTATCCCAGCCACTTTTCCTTCGCCGGGACCCTGACTCCCGGGTGTGCGGCCGGGGGCTTCACCTACATGGGTGACGACAGCCTCCAGGTTTCCCTGGCGATCAAGGCCCATGCCAAGGGCAGCGGCACGGCTTCCGCCAGCGATCCGGTGACGGCGCGCTATAAGGCCGGCAGTGTCACGGTAACGGAAACCAATGCCGGGGAGGTGTTGAAAAATGACAAGCGCCTAGGGCAGCCCGATAGGCCCGCCTCGCCGGGCAAGGACCCTTGGGCCGATGTAGTGTGGACCGACGGGGTCTGGAGTTGGAGTGGTGGCTACCGCTTCGCCAAGGCGAGCCCTCCCGACGGGCCCTTTGACGATTACCGTTTGAAGGTGGAGGTGAAGGACGATGATGAGGCCAAGCTGCTGGCCAGTACCCCGGCCCAGGTGACGGACGATGCGAGCAACTCCACCATGATCCGTCATGGCCGGCTGTGGGCCGCCAACGCCTATGGCTCCGAGTACCTGCCCCTGCCGGTGCCGGCCCAGGTGCAGTACTGGAGCGCCACCGGCTGGACCCGGAACCTGCTGGACAGCTGCACCCTGCTGACCCTGCCGACCAAGGACAACGGGGGGCTGCTGTTCTACCCGCCGGGCGCCCGCAACCAGCTGGCGGCCGGGGAAACCCTCGCCACCCTGCAGGGCAGCAACGGGGCCACGCACAAGGTGGTGAAGGGGGATGCCGGCCTGCGGCTGTCGGCGCCGGGGGCGGGTAACTACGGCTACCTGGACATCCCCCTGGGCATCCTGGGGGGCGGCAATGGCTGGCTGGATCTGGCCGTGCCTACGGTGCGCGCCTGCTTCGGGGTTTGCGGACCCCGCTCCCCGGTGATTTTCCGGCGCGAGTTGCGCTGAGCCTGGCAGCGTCGGTGCCGAAACGGGAAAATGTGCTTGATTTTAGGAAAAATCCTTAATAAATAATGGGTTTGCACTTCACATTTAAAGTGAAGTGTGTTGATATTGCGCCTGTTACTACCTTAGGCAGATTCCTTCTTTCATGTCCCGCCTGTTCCCGCTCCGTCCCAAGCGCAGCAAACCCGGCTGGGTGGCCCTGTGTCCGGCTGCCGGCAGCCCGGCGGCGGTGCATGTGCTGGCAGGCGGCCAGGGCCGGGCCCGGGTGCTCTGGGTGGAGGCCCTGACGACGGGGATGGATGAAATGGAACGGCTGGCCCGCAGCCGGGGCCTGTCCGCCTACCGGATCACCACCCTGATGCCGCCGGGCAGCTACCAGCTGCTGCAGATGAATGCGCCGGCCGTGCCTCGCCATGAATGGAAGGAAGCCCTGCGCTGGCAGCTCAAGGACTTCATCGACTTCCCTGCCGAGCAGGCCACCTTCGATGTGCTGGACATCCCCACCGAAAGCCACGCTCCGGGCCGGCCCCACATGGTGTTCGTGGCCGTGGCCCGCAATGAGCAGGTGGGGGAGATCATGGCCCGCTACGACCGGGCCCATCTCAATCTCCAGGCCATCGACATTCCCGAACTGGCCCTGCGCAACGTGGCGGCCCTGCTGGAAGACGAAAACCGGGGGCTGGCCAGCTTCAGCTTCGATCAGCATGGGGGCCTGCTGGTGCTCACCTTCAAGGGGGAGCTCTATGCCAGCCGGCGCATCGAAATTCCCCTGGAGCAGTTCACCGGGGCCGATCTGGAACGGCGCCAGACCCTGTTCGAACGCGTCGGCCTGGAACTGCAGCGCACCCTGGATGCCTTTGACCGCCAGTACAGCTTCATCTCCGTGAGCCGCCTGCTGCTGGCCCCCCGGCCTGAACTGAGCGGCCTCCTAGATTACCTGGGCAGTTCCCTGTACGTGCCTGTGGATCAGATGGACCTGTCCCAGGTCCTGGACCTGGAAGCCTGTCCCACCCTGCAGCAGCCGGCCGAGCAATCCCGCCACCTGCTGGCCCTGGGGGCGGCCCTGCGCCAGGAGTCCCAGCCATGAGCCAGCAGATCAACCTGCTCAACCCCGAGCTGCGCCCCAAGGTGGAGCTGCTCACCCTGAATCACGTGGCCCTGGCCTCCAGCCTGGTGCTGATGCTGGTATTGCTCATGGCCGGCTGGGGGCGCCAGCGGGAAGGGGTGGAACTGCACCGCCTGGGAGCCCAGGAACAGCAGATGCGGGTGGCCCAGGAGCAGCTTTCCCAGCTGGGCGCCATGCAGGCCAGCCGCCGCATCAGCCCGGCCCTGGAGCGGCAGCTGGCCGAGCGCAAGGCGGTGCTGGAGAGCAAGCGGGAGGTGCTGGCCGCCCTGGAAAGCGGCGACCTGGGGCAGCAGGACGGTTTTTCCGGCTACCTGGGGGCTTTCGCCCGGCGGGTGCCTGAAGGCCTGTGGCTGACCGGTTTCGATCTCCAGGAGGGGGGGCAGCAGGTGCTGCTCCAGGGGCGCATGCGCACCGAACCCCTGCTGCCCCAGTTCATCCAGCAGATGGACCAGGAGCCCTTGCTCAAGGGGCGCACCTTCGCGGCCCTGGAGTTGAACCAGGTTCTGCCCGATCCGGCGGCGCCGACGGCCGTCCCGCCCCACTGGAGCTTCACCCTGGGCGGGCAACTTTCCCGGGAGCGCAGATGATGGTCCTGCCCGCAAGCATGCAGAAACTGTGGCAGGCCTGGGCCGCCCGTTACCAGGCCCTGAGCGTGCGCGAACGGGGCCTGGTGGCCGCCGCTGCCATCGGTCTGCTGGCCTATCTGGGCGGGGTACTGTGGGCCCAGCCCATGTTTTCCCGGGCTGCTTCCTACGGGCGCCAGGCCGCTGCCCAGGAAGCGGATCTGACGGTCCTGCAGACCCAGATCCAGATTCTCAGCCAGCAGGTGGCCAGCGATCCCGATGCCCCCCTGCGCCAGGAGCTGGCGGTCGTGGAGCAGCAGATTGCCGAAGCCGAGGCGCGCCTGGCCGCCTTCAACGAATCCCTGGTACCGCCGGACCGGGCCGCCGCCCTGCTGGAAGGGCTGGTGCGCCGTCACCCGGGGGTGCGGGTGGCCGGTTTCAAGACCCTGCCGGCCCAGGGCATCCAGGCAGCCAGGGACAAGCAGCGGGCCGCCGCCGAGAAGCTGGCCGAACTGCCGCCCCGGAGCCTGGATGTGTACCAGCACGGTTTCGAACTCAAGCTCAGGGGCAACTACCTGGACATCCTGGCCTACCTGAAGACCCTGGAGGCCCAGCCCCAGCGGCTCCTGTGGCAGCGGGCCCAGCTCAGCGTCCCCGCCTACCCGGAGGCGGAGCTGACCCTGACGGTGTCCACCCTGAGCATGGATGCCCACTGGCTGGAACTATGAAAACCCTGTCCGCCCTGCTGCTCCTGACCTGCAGTCTTGGCCTCCACGCCCAGGAGCTGCCCCTGCGCGATCCGACCCGGCCGGCGGACTGGGCCGCCCGGGAAACCCCGGGGGAGGCGGACGCCCTGCGTCTGGAAGCCATCAAGCGGGGCCCCGAAGGGCGGCCCCTGGCCACCATCAATGGCAACAACCTGCATCTGGGGCAGGAAATCCGCGGCCTGCGCCTGGTCCGCATCGGTGCGACCTCGGTGCTCCTGGAAGGGGCGGAAGGGCGCCAGGAACTGCGCCTTACCCCCGGTGTGCAGCGCCCATCGGCCCCAGGAGGGAAATGAGATGATGAAGAAAACCCATGCGCCCCATCAGGGGAAAAGTCTGCTCCTGTCGGGCCTGTTGCTGGCCCTGTTGCTCTCCGGCTGTTCCTCCATGCTGCCCCGGGAGGGAACCTACGATAGCATCCAGTCCAGCCTGCAGCAGCAGCCCAAGCCTAATCCGCCCGCCGAACGGGCGGCCATAGACGCGGCCCTGCTGCCGCCCATCCAGCTGCCGGCCGCGGTGGCGCCCCAGCCTCTGGAGCCCCGCTTCGATCTGGCCGTGGCGGAAGCCCCGGCGGCCCAGGTGTTCCTGGCCCTGGTGGATGGCACCCGCTACAGCATGCTGCTGCCCCCGGACGTGAGCGGCAGCATCACCCTGAACCTGAAGAACGTGACGGTGCGGGAAGCCCTGGAAGTGATCCGGGACCTCTACGGCTACGACTTCCGCGTCCAGGGCAACCGCATCTCGGTGCAGCCCAACACCCCCCAGACCCGCATCTTCCAGGTCAGCTACCTGGCCAGCAAACGGGGCGGGACTTCCACCACCCGGGTGGTTTCGTCCAATAGCTCGACCGGGAATTCGTCGGGTGGAAGTGGTGGAATCACGGGCGGCGGAATGGGCGGCAGAACGAGCGGCGGAACGAGCGGGGGGAATACCGTGGATAATACCAACGTCGTCACCGGCCAGGCGTCTGATTTCTGGCTGGAACTGGGGGTGGGTATTGCCACCGCGCTGGATTGTGAATACGAGCTATCCGGTAGCGGCAGCGCAGGAGGCAGCAGTGCTGCCCTCGTTTCCAATATGATGGGGCAGCGCCTGGACAAGCTGAAGTGTCCTGAAGGCCGCCGCTTTCTGCTCAATCAGCAGTCCGGCGTGGTCATGGTGCGGGCCTTGCCGGCCGAATTGCGCGAAGTGAGCGAGATGCTCAAGGCCATGCAGGCCGGGGTGGAGCGCCAGGTGATGCTGGAGGCCAAGCTGATCGAGGTGGAACTGAACGATGGTTTCCAGAGCGGCGTGAACTGGGCGGCGTTTGATAGTTATGGGCGGCAGCGCTGGGGGGTGAACAGCCGTACGGACCAGAACTCGGTGATTAGCGGGCCGGACGGTGTGCGGCGTTTGATGACGGAAACGGTGACCCCAACCGAGGTGACCCGGACTTGGGAGGCCGTGCCTTTGACCGGGGCGACTGGTTTGCTCAGCAACTTCCCCGTTGCCGGCGCCCTTGGCCTTTCCTTTCAGACCACCAGCTTTGCGTCCATCATCCAGTTCCTGGAAACCCAGGGCACGGTGTATGTGATGTCCAATCCGCGCATCGCCACCCTCAACAACCAGAAGGCGGTGCTGAAGGTGGGGACCGATGATTACTACGTGACCGGGGTAACGGCGGGCACGACCACCAATAGCGGTAACGGCGATAACACCAACCCGCCCAATATCGAGGCCCAGCCCTTCTTCTCCGGCATCGCCCTGGATGTGACGCCGCAGATCGACGACAGCGGCATGATCACCCTGCACATCCGTCCGGCCGTGACCGAGGTCACTTCCAAGAACTTGATCGTCAACCTCGGGGAACAGGCCGGCACCTATACCATTCCCTTTGCCTCCAGCCGGGTGAAGGAAACCGACAGCATCGTCCGGGTCAAGGACGGCATGATCGTCGCCATCGGCGGCCTGATGTCCCAGGAGCAGTCGAGCGGTGAAAGCAAGGTGCCGGGGATGGGCGACGTTCCCTTGCTGGGCCATTTCTTCAAGCAGACCAACCGGGGGATGCGCAAGCGCGAGATGGTGGTGCTGATCAAGCCCACGGTGATCCACGAGACGGCGGACTGGCAGCAGGATCTGGATGCCACGAACAGCCGGCTGCAGGAATTCGACCCGCGCAAGCTGCCGGACCTGGCCAACCCTGTGACCTCCATTCGTGCGCCCGCCCATGAGCCATAGCCCGACGGCCATCATTCCGGCCCCGCCCTACCTCGCCCATTTTGGCTTGCGGGAGGCGCCCTTTGGCCTGACCCCCGATACCCAGTTCGCCTTTGGCACCCGCGCCCATGTCGAAGCGGTCAATACCCTCTTGGTGGCGCTCAATGGCGGCGAAGGCTTCGTCAAGATCGTCGGCGAAGTGGGCACCGGCAAGACCCTGCTCTGCCGGCGTCTGCTAAAAGCCCTGCATGGGCGCGCCGTGACCGCCTATGTGCCCAATCCCCGGCTCTCCCCCACGGAACTGCTGGTGGCCCTGGCGGAGGAATTCCAGCTTCCCCTGGAGGGCAAGGGCAATGCCCATCTGCTCACCAAGTTCCTGAGCGATGCGCTGCTGGAATTTGCGCGCCTCGGGCGCGGCGTGGTGGTCTGCATCGACGAAGCCCAGGCCCTGCCCCGGGAGAGCCTCGAAACCTTGCGCCTGCTCTCCAACCTGGAAACGGAAAAGCGCAAATTGATGCAGATCGTCCTGTTCGGCCAGCCCGAGCTGGACGAGAATCTCGAGGATCCCGCCATCCGCCAGTTGAAGCAGCGCATCACCTTTCATTACCACCTGGATGTGCTGCAGCCCGATGAGCTGCCGCTCTATCTTGCGCACCGCATGGGGGTGGCCGGGGCCAGCCCCGGGGCTGACTGGTTTTGCCGCCGTGCCATTCACCTCCTGTATGAGGCCAGCCGGGGCACTCCGCGCTTGGTGAATATCCTGGCCAACAAGGCGCTGATGGCGGCTTACGGCGAGGGAGCGGGGCAGGTGAAGCGCCGGCATGTGCAGGCAGCGGCCCGGGATACCGAAGGGGCCAAGGTACGTTTCTGGTGGTGAGGACAAGATCGTGAGTTTGATCAATCGCATGCTGCAGGATCTCGATCAACGCCAGGCCACCGGCAGGGATCGGGAGGGCCTGCCCGACCAGGTCGTGCTGCCGGCCCGGCGCCCGCGCCGCCGCCTGGCGC